>CAYJUL010000042.1:0-6307 GCA_964373345.1 uncultured Candidatus Saccharibacteria bacterium | reverse complement strand
TTGGGATTCCACAACAGCCAACCCGAAGCATTTGCGTCTTCGGCCGCCTCAATTTGCGCCATTACTTGGGCGGCGTCGTAAACAATGCCTCTGTTCCTGTCAAATCTTAAATTAAAATCCTGCAACCACGGCCTGATTTTTGCCCGGGCTCCGATTGACTCAATATAATCCGAGGCTTTGATCAAAGATCTGTGTACAACGGCATAGGGATTATTTGAGGCGGTGTCGGCAATATTAAGACTCTCGTAAGGAAGGTAGAGCGCCGGAAGGCCGCGCTTTGTGTCCTGTGGAACCTGAAAGCCTCCGTAGAAATGGCTTGGGTAAAGCATAAAAGAAAGGTAGTCAAAATTTTCAGAAGCGATTTTCATGTCCTGTCCTATCGCCGGAAGCGAAATCTGAACTGCGGCAAGTCCGAAAAGATCCACGGATAAAACTATGTTTGGATTATAAGCTCTTAGCTCTTGTGATAGTTTTTTAAAAAATCCTCCTATTATTTCTGTTTTAGTTTGCCCCGCCTCAAAAGGACAGATTAAATCTTTTAAATTACCTTCTGCGGGGAAACGAATATAATCAAATTGCAATTCATCAAAACCCGTATCAATTACCGCTTTAGAAAAATCTATAATGTAATTCTGAACCTGGGGATTTGCGGGATCCAACCAATACCTACCGCCCGCATCGCGCCATAAATCCCCTTCCGCGCCGCGGCAATAAAGATCCGGGCTAGAAGATATCAAAGACGAATCGGCAAAAACCACTATGCGCGCTATTGTCCACACTTTTTTTTGACGCAACTGACCAACAAATTCTTTAAAGTAATGAAGGGCATACGTTCCTTCCGATTCTTTTACGTCAACGACGAGCGCGTTAAGTTCGGTTTGGGCAATTAACTTAACTATGTTTTCGCGCAGACTCAAGGCCGCGCCTCCCTGTCCCATGCCGATGAAACCTGTCATATAAACGCCTTTTGCTTTTTCATGACCGCCATCCTTTTCCCGTAAAACTTCTAAACTTTTTTGTCGTTTCTCAAGAAAGATTTCGGCTTGGGCTATTACTGTCTTGGCGGCGGCAATCGCCGAGATTGCGCTCTCGATTACTTCGGGAGGAATTTCATTCGTCGGGGTCTGATTCGACACCGGCGTCAAAGACGAGGAATTTAACTCCTTAATTTCTGCAGGAGGTCTCAAACTGGTTTCGACATAATAAAAAAATCCTCCGAATAACAAAAGAGGAAAGACGGTTAAGACAACTATGGTCAAGGCCGGCCTTGCAATTATCATTTGATCTTAACGCTAAAAGAGACGGGGTCAACTTCAACCTTATCGCCTTTTTTAATTTTATCCGCCAGGAGCGCCTCAGCTAACGGGTCCTGCACTTTATCCTGTATGACCCGTTTCATCTTGCGCGCGCCGAATTTCGGATCATAGCCCAAATCCGCAATTTTAATTTTTAATTCTTCCGTAATGACAAATTCCATGTTTTTATCCGCCAAGGCTTCCTGAATTTTTCGCAATTGAAGACCGGCTATGGCCAAAAGATTTTCACGCGTAAGGGGTGAAAATACCACAACGGCATCAAAACGATTTATAAATTCCGGCCTGAAAATACCTTCTGCGAATACATAATCCAAAAGCTTCTCCTTAACATCAACCCAAGCCTTTTGGGCCTCTATTGCCTCTAAAATAATCTGGTATCCGGCATTGGAAGTCGCTATGATGATGGTATGATCAAAGTCTACTTTCCGCCCCATGCCATCGGTAATAAAGCCTTCGTCTAAAACCTGCAGGAACAGATTTAAAATATTGGGGTGCGCTTTTTCTATCTCGTCAAGCAAAAGCAGGGAAAAAGGATTTTCCCTGACCGGAGTGGTCAGCAATCCGTCCTGCCCCTCCGAGCCCAAAAGCCTTGCCGTATCCTGCGTGTTTTGAAACTCCGACATATCAAGTCTTACCATTCTTTCTTCCCGGCCGAAGTAAATTTGGGCAAGGGCTTTCGCCGTTTCGGTTTTGCCGACGCCCGTCGGTCCCAAAAATAGAAAAGTTCCCATCGGCCCATTTCTTTTCTCAACCTCGGCTCGGGCCCTGCGCATTGCGGAAGCAACTTCCGACACAGCTTCCTCTTGATTAATAATTCTCCGGTGCAGCAATGCCTCCAAATTGAGCAAAGTCTCTTTTTCTTTGGCCCGCAGCTCTCCCACCGGAATCTGCGTTTTTTGGGTGATTACCTCATCCACGTGCTCCGGCAAAACAAAAGAATTTTTGGTATGAGCCGAAACATAAACCATAGAATCATCCAGCAAATCAATGGCTTTTTTGGGAAAAGGCGTCTCGCGAATATATCTTGCGGCCATTTCAATAATCTTACGCAGGGCCGGATAGGTTACGAAACGCCGGTATTTCTGTTCAAGCCGTATCGCGGCATCTTCCAGCACCAAAATTAGTTCTTGGGCCGAAAGTTCCGACACCTCTACTTTTTCAAACAGCGATAAAACCGAAGGGTTTTGTTCAATATTGTTGTGAAGGCCCGCATATGTAGTTACGCCTATAATCTGAAATCGGGTAAGACGCAGATAATTTGCGAGCGCCCCCGAAATATCAATGGCGCCGGGCCTCGCGCTTCCGCCAATATAATTATGAAACTCGTTAATAACGAGGACTACGTTTCCGGCCGAAATTGTCTCGGCAAAAATGCGATCTAACAAGGCCTCTGTCGCTTCCAGCGTTTCGGTTCTGGAAATCAAAGAAACCACATTCAGCTCTACCACTCTTTTATAGTTAAGATTTGGCAGGCTCTCTCCGAGCATTATTCTTTGAGTAAGAGCATGAATGATACTATGCCTGCCAACGCCCGGCTCCCCTACCAGTAAAACGTGATTGTTGCTGCCTTCTCGCGACAGAATTCTTTCCATGGCGGAGATTTCTGCCTTATGCCCTATCAATTCCTCAAAACTGCTGTGCCTTAAAATATCCGTCCAGTCGGTAGAATATTTATCAAGGTTTATGGTATATCCCGCCGCCCATTCTCTTGCCAGGGTTCCGCGTTTAGCCAAGTTCTCTTTGGCCCAAAAGCGCCGAGCACGAGCCGTTCTCTCTTTTAATGAGCTTAACCACCAAGCCAGATTTTCAATATCATCCACTTTTAGATCCGACTGGACGAGAATATCGCGGAAAATACTATTATGTCTGGCAAGCGCGGTAAGCATATCGCCGGTGTCCACCCTGCGCTTTCCGTGCTTAGAAGCTATTTTCATGGCCTCTAATATGCTCTGCTGAAAATCGTTGCTGAATGAAACGTCCTCTCTGAACCAAAACTTAAACGAAAAGGCCTTGGGAGACATTTCCGCGAGGCGCACATCCAACAGTTTCTTAACGTTGTCAAAGTCAAGGTTGGCGCGCGAAAAAATAAAACGGAGGTCTTCGTTGCCGCTCAAAAGAAAATAAAACAAAAGGGTTGAGTTGACTTCCGGCGGCTTCAGGCCCAGGGTTGCGCGCACTGCTTTTGCCGCCGCCACAGCAGGCTCAAAATCTAAAAACTCGGCTAAATTGTGTTTATCCGGATCAGCCAATACTTTTTCCATATCAGGCAGGTCTGCGGGAGCGCGGCGAAGATAAAAAGTTGCAAATGCGTCGGCCAGCCATAACAACATCGCGGCGCTTAAAATAATAATGGCGGCCCCAAGAATCCTTGCGGCAAAAAGGTCTTGGTAATATCCGGCCGCAAACCCTGCCATAAAAAACGCAAAGAGCGCAATTGCCGCAAAAAATAAAACCGCTTTGAGGCGCCGCGCGCTCCTGAAAAATAAACTTTCGCTCAATTCTATTGCCGGATATATATAGATCTCGGTCGGGTTAAAATTAAAAGCCATCGTAGAATTGCATGATTATACTATATCGGGCGCGCCGCCCGCTATAGTATAAGCTTTAGTCCCATAAAAAGGCCCGCGGGGATTAAAAACGGCAGAATAAACCAAGTTACCAGTAAAATCGTCCCTGCCAGAAAAATAAGGATCTCGCCGCCAATACCAAACCCTATCAAAAAAAGCCGCATGATGGCGCCTATGCACCGCGACATCATGTTAAAAGTAAGGGTTTCAAACCACTGGCCTATGTCCAGTCTTCTCGCGTATTCGTAATGATAGCGTCGCCACGGAGAAAAGAATGTGCGCAAAAGCAAAAACACTGAAAAATACTTCAATCCGAAATCTAAAAAATCGCGCCAGATGCGCAAAAATTCCTCAGGCATTGCGATAAAATGCCATCTTAAATACTTAACGGCAAGACCGGCGTTCATATATTTATTATAGCATCATGACGACGCCTATAGAAATTTAGAAATTAAAAAGCGGGGGCCCGATGAAAGATAATAAACATGGGTTAGGCAGTGTTGATTATTAAAACTTTATGTTGTAGTTTAAATTATAGCGGCCGGCTCCTTATCAATACCTGTGGGGGAAGATATGTGGGAAAATCATCCTGCAGAGCTTCAAAAACTGATCGGGCGCTGCAAAATTAAACTGCACCTTCGTCTGGCTGATACGTGTTGGGTTGTGGGCTTCCACGAACGGTCCTTAACTAATCTCATAACATTGCTCCTGAGGCATATTGCGGAACGTGCGGGTAATGTGGTTTCAATAGATTACTTTTGTCTCGCTTTTGGCCCCGATAAAGATGCGGCAACCGATACTGCCCTGGGGCAGACTAAAATAAGATGCGGCCAACATATCGGCAGCTTGATGAAATATGAAAAAGCGGGCGAGATTACATTTGCGCAGGATCATTTTATAATACTTTACCCAAGGCGACTTCTGCCTTATATCGTCTCGCCATCCGAATTAATATTTATGCTGGCAAATGTCTTGGCGCACGAATTGGGCCATGCGGTAGATTTTGCCGTCAAAAGTGCGGCAAAATCGGAGAAACTGTCGCAATCTTCAGATGATACGGGCTTGCGTTGTTACGAGGCAGCTGATGAATCCGACTGCTCGCACGAAACGACAGCCCTTACTTCCAATATAGAGCTTGCGGTCTGCCTGTGGCGAACGTTCCGTCTTGGGCCTTGCAAATCGCCCAAACACAACACAAAAGCGCTCTCATAAGAGCGCTTTTACGATAACTATTGATTTTGCGTACACTAATATGCCGCTAGAAAGCAAACGATTACGCGCTTGCTTTTCTCGTTTGCTCCATACCAGAATCTTGAGTATGATAATTCGCGTATTCGCTGATTTTTTGTTTGATCTCCTCGGGTGGGAGACTTGAGAGAAAACCGGCTGCAGAAGCATGCCCTCCGCCTCCGAACAGCTCCGCGATTTCGGCAACGTTTACGGCGCCGGAGGGACTGCGCAAAGATCCGCGCCACTCGCCATGCTCTGCCGTAATGGTTGCAAGGACATGAATGTCTTTAATGTAAATCAGCAAGGCGTTCACCGCGCCGGCGAAATCACGGTAGGAAAAGTTGCGCTCGCGCATATAATCCTCGGTCGTAACAAGAAATGCGGTATTGCCGAATACTTCAAGGCGCCCTAGGGCCTCGCGCCACGCGATAATGGTTTTACGCGAGTACTGCGGCGACATCAGCTCGCTCAAACGCGCGAGAGAAGCGCCCTTGCGCATCAGCTCGCTTGCGGCGCGGAATGCCTCCGGAGTAGCTAAAGAATTCCTAAAAAATTGCGTATCCGTGCCAAGCCCCACGAGCAGGCACCATGCAAGGTCCGAAGAGATAGGATGCTTCATTGCGCGGAAAAATTTATAGAGCAGCAGTGTTGTTGAAGAAGACTTCGCATCAATGACGGAAAGCCCGCGGCGGCCGCGGAACGTTGCCGAAGCGTGATGATCAAACCCAAGAAGCGGCACGCTCTCCGCAATCCTGATTGGGAGATGAAGACGTTCTGTATCGCCGTAGTCAAACGCCACGACCAAATCCCAGGTTACCGTATCGGGAAAACGCGCGTTGAAGGCCTCAACGCCGGGAAGCGACCGCATAAGCGGGCTCGTGGGGATCGGATCAACACACCAGAGCGCCACGAATTTTTTGCGGCTGCTTAAAAATAACCGGAATGCGGCGCAAGAGCTGACCGAATCGCCGTCGGGAAACTCGGGAGAAACGCATAGAATGTTTTCGGCGCGCTCAATAAGCTCCATCGCCCTTGCAAATAAGATCTGCGTAGAACGCATAGCATCCTCCTTCGTGTTGAAAAAGAACAAGGAAACGCTCTTTTCCGGACTAAAATAACCATACTGCGCTTTTGTATATGGGTCAAGCGTTAGTGGGCGGTATGGGGATCACCCCCGCCCCAATTTTGCCATAA
>CAYJUL010000041.1:4856-6368 GCA_964373345.1 uncultured Candidatus Saccharibacteria bacterium | reverse complement strand
CTGCATTTTGGATAGAACTGGCGGTTCTGTTCATATTTACGATAATAGCCACGATTCTTTTCCTGCTGTTTGCCTTTTTATTCATAATGCGGAGGATCGCCATTTGGATACTGGTGATATTGTCCCCCTTGGCTTTTGCCGCGTACATTCTGCCCGGCACGAGAAAGTTCTTTAACACATGGTGGCAGCAGTTTATGCAATGGGCCATTGTGGGAGTTTCCGCGTCTTTCTTTTTATGGCTCGGCAACCAAATGATAGCCCTTTCGGGACAGGCAGACTTCTCCGCAGACGTCGGAGGCGTGGGGGGTTATCTGCAGGAAACATTTAATCAGGTATTTGCTTACGGAGTGGCGCTCATATTCCTGATTTTCGGCTTCTTTATGGCTTTGCAAACAAGCGCGATAGGAGCGTCGGGCGTAATAGGCATGGCCCAAAAAACCGTAAAGGGTGGGGCCGCGGGAGCGTGGCGCACCAGACAAGTAGAGCAAGCAAAGGGTCGGGCGGCCGCAGGAGGAGCGGCGGCGCTTAGGTTTGCCGGAAGGGGCGTCGCCGGAGTAAGCCGGCTTACAAAATTACCAGAGACGGCTGTGGGCAAGATGGCGGAAAGGCTTCCGTCCAAAATAGGCAGGCCTCTTGGTTGGGCGGCAAAAGCGCCAAGAAGGCTGGTAGCCACTCCTTTCACCGGGGGTTTTGAACAAGCCATCGGCTTTGGCGCCGGAGCGCTTGAGAGCTACGCGGCCGGGAAAAGAAAGGTAAGCTTGGAAACACTTCTCGGCAAAGGATACGAAAGTCTTACAGCGAAAGAAAGAAATGCGAAACTTGACAGCATTGGCAAAAGTGATCTCGTGGTAGCCATTCATGGCTTACAGGAGAAAGGAATATCCGTTCCAAAATCAATCAAGGCAAAAGCCTTTGCCGCGATGGAAAGCATAAGTAGCGGTGATGTTACCGTCTATAAAAAAGAGATGGAGGGTGTAATGAACGCTCTGGTGGATAAGGTAACCGAAAAAATGAAAGTTGCCGTTGAAACAGCGGGCCTATCAGGCGACGAATTCAAGAAAAAGACCGAAGAGTGGGTAAAAAAAATAGGCGATTACGCAACCACTTTTGGCGTCGGGCGGGATGCGGCAGCCGCAATTTTACACGCAAGAGATATTAAGCCGGACAACATCAAAAACATGGACAAGGATATCATGCAGTCTGATGTCATAAGACACGCGTCTATGATGTGGAATTCACAACAGCTGGCGCAGGCCGGGAGGAATTTCGGAAAGGTTTTTGTTGACCAATTTATGGACGAGGCTAACCAGCGCGGACACGAATGGTTTGAAAGAAACAATAGTCCTGTCCTGAAATACTTGAGCAGAAACGCGGCGGAACAGTTAGGCTATGCGGCGCCAATAAGGCGGGGAACGCCGGGGGCCCCAAACCTGCCGCCGGCATCGCCGCCACCGCCGCCAGGTGGAGCAGGCGGAACCGCAGCACCAACCGGCCCGATACCCGGGGGTCCGA
>CAYJUL010000041.1:0-4756 GCA_964373345.1 uncultured Candidatus Saccharibacteria bacterium | reverse complement strand
CGGGGGTCCGATCAGGCCTGGACCAAGACGTTCACCATCCGGAACGCCAGGTCCAATCAGATACAGACGACCTGGACCGTAAGTAAATTAAAAGGGCCGAGAAACCTCTCAGCCCTTGGATGGTCTACGGAGACTTAGAGCCTTTACCAGCTCCTTTCATTTTCTCAATAAGGGCGACTATCTGCGCGAGGGGGCCAGTAAGGTCCCCGCCGCCGCGAATGTCAATAATGCTGCCCTTTTCCGTGCCGCGGAAGTAAATCACGTATTCCGAAGCTATCTCCTCTGCGCGCTCCGGATCGTAGTTGTAATCCTTGACAAGAATTTCTTTAATCAGGGCATGCAGACCCCCTGATTCCTGCGCCATCTGCCTTATGCGAAAAAGCGCGGCCTTGGCTCGGCGCTCGGACTCATGAACTTCGTCTCGGGCGCGGCGCAGTTCCGGAGAAAGCTCGTAGTCTGGTATAAAGATCTGGGTTATCTTGATGCCCCACAATCTTTCTGTTCTCTTGATCTCTGCGTATGCCTTCTTTAAATCGGCGTGCATCTTCTGAAGCTTGGTGCGATGTTGATCCGGATCCGCCGATTCGGCTTCCCGCTTTAACTCTTTACTCCGGAGATTGATTTGCGCCGCGATGTCAAAACCTCCGCGGCCTTCCTGCAAAACCTCTTCCAGTGGGAAAGACCTAAGATAGCTGGCCGTAAGCGTTTCTGCCAACGATTTTATGGAACTTTCCCAGTCGCCGACTTCGTATACTGCCCTTGGAGGTCTCTGCCCGTCCTTTAGAGGGTCTGTAAGCCTCACAAAAAGCATTGCGCTAACCGGCTTTATCCAGCCGTCAGCAAGGTCAATCTTTACATCTCCCTTATCAAATATAGGAATACCCCACTCCCGGATGTCCAGAGTGGCGCGTATGGACGAAAAAGCGCGCGGTCTCCAGTTTAAACCGGGGCCTGCCGTGCGCCAGTATTCGCCCATCAATTCTATCACGACCCTCTGCTCATTGCCGCGCACCATGAAAAGTCCTGACGCCAAATAAGTAATCATGGCAATCGCCATCAGGCCCGCCAAGACGACGGGTACGATCAATATCAAGTTTAGACTCTGAAAGTCCACAACATGCCTCCTTGTTAATGAGCTAACGGCTAACGCCTTAATATACCAAAATTATTTAAAATTGTCAATACCATGCCCGAATACACCAAAGATCAACTATGGAAACTCTACGATAAACTTCCCTCGGAATTACAGGAGGCTGTTTTTTCCGAGGAAACGGCCGGACACCTTGACGATATTTGCAAGCGCTATTCCGTCGCCGAGGGCAAGGTTTCGGAAGTGGCCAAATATGTCGGCCGCGTGCTTTTGGGCGTCTTGCCGCCCGAAGATTTTCAGACGGCCCTTGAAAAAGAAGTCGTTCTTGCCAGAGACGCGGCAAAACAAATCGCGCATGAGATTAATCGCTTTGTGTTCGCGCCGGTAAAAGATCAGTTAAACCAAATTTATCACATTGGCACGACTGCGCCGGCAAAAACCGCTTCGGCGCCAGAGATGATGCGGGAGCCAGCAGAAACGCCCGCCGGAATACCGCAAAAGCCGTCCGAGGCGTCCAAAGCAGACGTTTACAGAGAGGGCGTAGAATAATCGCCTAGAAAAATTGGTTTCTTGCTTCTCCGCGCGTAGCATTTTTTCAAAAAAAACTAGAAGCCGTAAGCCAATAACTTAAACATGGAGTTCCAAGTACCGCAATTTATAGGACGCGAAGCCACTATTATTGGCACCCTTACCTTTAGGCAATTTTTAACTTTAACCGTTGCCGGCTTTGCCATTCTGATGCTCTTTTTTTTCATTCCCAAACAATACTTCTTTGTTTTTCTGTTGCTGGCCTTAATTATAGCCGCCGTAGGCATTGTCTTTGCCTTTATACAAACCGGGGGGCAGACTTTTCCGGTTTTGATGAAAAATCTTGTTTTTTATTTTTTAAAACCCCGGGTTTACGTTTGGCATAAAAAGGGAATGCCCGCAAAACTGGAACGCAAAGCGCCCCAAAGGCTTGAAATATCGCAGAGGCCCGAGCGGCACCGCATAGAGCTTACCAAAACAAGTCAGGTTAAAAAACTGCAAACGCAAATAGAAACTAAAGAAAGGTGGTAATCGCCATGATCAAAGGAGCAACCCAGGAATTTCTAGAAATAAATCAGATCAGGGAAGGCGTTTTGGTATTAAAAAACAAAGCGCTACGGGGAGTATTGATGGTATCTTCCATTAATTTTGCGCTGAGGTCCGAAGGGGAGCAAGATGCCATTATTTATCAATTTCAAAGCTTCCTTAATTCTCTTGATTTTTCAGCACAAATAGTCATACAGTCCCGCCGGTTAAACATAACCGGATATTTAGACTACATCAAGGAGCTGGAGGGCCGGCAAACAAACGAACTTTTAAGATCGCAGATAAAAAGTTATTACGAGTTCATCAAACAAATCGGGGAGGTCGGAAATATTATGGCTAAAGAGTTTTTTGTCGTTGTGCCCTATAGTCCGCAGGAGCTCTACGGCGTCCCGACCGCTCAAAAAATAACAAAAGTGGCTCCGGGCCCGCTCACGGAAGAAGATTTCCAGCGCTGCAAAGCTCAATTATGGCAGAGAATGGAATTCGTGGTGCTGGGATTAAGACGCATAGGCTTGCAATCGGTTCCCATGAACACGATGGAATTAACGGAATCGTTCTGGAGGCTTCATCATCCGAGCCAGGCCGAAAAGGGTTACTATCCTGAAATACCCCCGGAGCTTAGTTTATGATTTTAAATTACAGGTCTGGAATTACAGCGGGCGTCGCGTCCGATATATCGAGCATTCTGCTCTCTATATCTCTGTGTCCGATATGGCGAGCGCACTAGCCGCTATAAATTAGAAATACAATTATGGCTTTTCCTATTTTGCACAAAAAGAAAACCGAGATCCCCGAAAAGATTTTTGAAGAACCGGGAATCGCCGCGGTGGACATAGCCGCTCCTTCTTCTATTGAGCTCTATTCCACATACATGCGGCTTGAAGAAAGGCTGGTAAAAAGTTTCTTTATCTTTTCTTATCCGCGCTATATCAGCACAGGCTGGTTTTCTCCCGTTATAAATCTGGACATACCGATGGATATATCGCTTTTCATCCATCCAATAGATACCGGATGGGTTTTAAAACAGCTTCGCAAAAAAGTAACGGAGGTGCAGGCCGAAACAATGGAAAAAGAGGAAAAAGGGCTTGTGCGCGATCCTCAGCTTGAAACCGCGTATCGCGACCTTGAATCGTTGCGCGACCGCCTGCAGACGGCCCAAGAAAAAATGTTCCAGCTGGGCGCATACCTCACCGTTTACGCAAGCTCTGAAGAAGAACTAAGAGACATAGAGCTTCGTTTGCGCGGACTTCTTGAATCGCGTCTCATCTACATCAAGCCGGCCCTCTACCGCCAGCGAGAGGGTTTTGTCTCAACTTCTCCCTACGGATTGGATCAGCTTGAAGCCTTTACGCCAATGAACACCGGGCCCATCTCAAGCATTTTCCCGTTCACCTCTTTTGATCTCTCGTCTAACGAAGGAATACTATACGGGGTCAACAGACACAATAATTCCCTTGTGCTGTTTGACAGATTCACTCTTGAAAACGCCAATGAGGTGGTCTTTGGAACGGCCGGTTCCGGCAAGAGCTACGCGGTTAAACTTGAAATACTGCGTTCTTTAATGACCGGCGTGGATGTAATCGTTATTGATCCGGAAAACGAATATAAACCTCTGTGCGAAGCTGTGGGCGGTTCCTATTTTAATATGTCGCTTACGAGCCCTCACCATCTGAATCCTTTTGATTTGCCTTTGCCGCGCGAAGACGAACGGCCTTCCGACGTATTACGATCAAATATCATTAATCTGGTAGGACTGTTGCGCATAATGTTGGGGGGCATCAACCCGGAGGAAGACGCCATAATAGACAGGGCCCTTAGCGAAACATACGCGGCGAAAGACATCACTCCGGATTCGGACTTCGCAAAAGCCGAGCCGCCGACAATGAGCGATTTTGAGGCGGTGCTGCAAAGCATGGAGGGCGCAGAATCTTTGGTAAGACGCGTCCAGAAGTTCACAAAGGGATCCTTTTCGGAATTCTTCAACCAGCCGTCAAACGTAAATATGGACAATAATATCGTAGTTTTTGGCATACGGGATATGGAAGACGAGTTAAGACCCATCGCAATGTTTATAGTTCTAAGATACATCTGGAACAAAGTAAGGTCTTATCTGAAAAAAAGGGTGCTGGTGGTTGACGAAGCCTGGTGGCTGATGAACACGGAAGACGGAGCCTCATTTCTCTTCGGTACGGTAAAACGCGCGCGCAAATACTGGCTCGGCGTAACAACAATAACGCAGGACATAGGCGACTTTTTGGGATCAACGTACGGCAAACCCATAGTTACCAACTCGGCTCTGCGCATGTTTATGAAGCAAAGCCCGGTTACCATGGACGTAATAAAACAAGCTTTTAATTTGTCGGAGGAGGAAACATTTCTGCTGCTGGAGAGCGCCGTGGGGGAGGGCATATTTTTTGCCGGGCCAAAACACGCGGCCGTGCGCATTGTCGCCTCTCCTGCGGAACACCGGCTCATAACAACCGCGCCCGAGGAACTTGCGGCAAGGAAAAAAGCCAGAGACGAGTTAGGCGGGGGCACCCTCCTACGTTAAAACTTCGGAGGGCGAGACATAGTAATCAAGAAGGGCTTTCT
>CAYJUL010000040.1:0-6400 GCA_964373345.1 uncultured Candidatus Saccharibacteria bacterium | reverse complement strand
CAAAGACCAAATTAAATATAGCTCTTCTGCAAGAGAGGCTTTGGTTTCTTCATCTTTGGCAGTCATTGCCACCCAAGATAAGGAATTCAAAGCCTTGGGACCGGACGACATGCCCAAAAATCTGAAGGTTTTAATAGATTGCTGGCGCATACTGGAGACTTTAAAATCTAATGGTAAGGTGCGCTATATCAGCTTGGGCAAAGATAACGATACTGATGGGGGAGCGTAAAAAACATTCTAATATTCTGCAGAATATTAGAATGTTTTTGAGCATATTTTAGAGTTTTAGAGGCATATGAGTAAGGTAAAAGCAACAATTGAGAAGGTGCGTCAATACTGGGATCAGCGTCCCTGTAATATCCGTCACTCCCGGCAACCCGTCGGCACCAAAGAGTATTTTGACGAAGTTGAAAAAAGAAAGTATTTTGTTGAACCGCATATTCCCGGATTCGCCCAGTTTTCAAGGTGGCGCGGCAAAAAAGTTCTGGAAATAGGCTGCGGCATTGGAACGGATTCGATAAATTTTGCAAGGGCCGGAGCGAGCTTAACCGCAGTTGAGATTTCAGAAGAAAGCCTGGAAATCGCGAAACAAAGGTTTGACGTTTACGGGCTGAAAGCCCGTTTTTATCTTGGCAATGCCGAAGAGCTGAGCTTTTTCGTGCCGGTTGAGCAATACGATTTAATATATTCTTTTGGGGTTATCCACCATACGCCGCATCCGGAAAAAGTAATTGAAGAAATAAAAAAGTATTGCGGACCCGAAACAGAGATCCGCTTGATGCTTTATTCAAAATGGAGCTGGAAGGTTCTCCGGATTATTTTAAAGTACGGAAAGGGAATGTTCTGGAAGGCGGGGGAGCTGGTGCCAAAATATTCCGAAGCTCAAATAGGAAGTCCGGTGAGTTATGCTTATTCTTTCGGAGACATACGCAAATTGCTCAACGGTTTTAAAATCATAGAAATGCGCAAGGATCATATTTTTCCTTACGAAATAGGAAAATATAAAAATTACGAATATCAAAAGGTGTGGTATTTCAGATATCTGCCGAAATTTTTATTTAGGCAACTTGAGGAGGCGCTTGGTTGGCACACCCTTATTACGGCCAAATTACAATGAAAATATTATTCGTTCAGCCGACAGCGGATAAAAAAGGGCACTATGGAAAATATACTCTAAATCTTTGCCAGAATTTAGCCCGCCTCGGAAACGAGGTCGTACTTTTCACGAATAAGGTGGAGCCGTCCAAATTCATAAAGGAACCCCCGATGTTCAGAATCGTTGAATATAAAGAGGGATCTTTTTCTTTTGGGCGTTTTGACGCGGCACGGAAAACCAGGCCGTGGCTTTATCTGTGGGGATACCTTCGCAACTCTTTTGTTATTTTCAAAGCCGCCCTTGATTTTGCAAAAAAAGAGAAGTTTGATGTCGTTCAGGTTACCGATGTTGAGTTCGGAATCTTGGCTCTGCTTTTAGCGTTAAAAGGCAGAGGTGTTCCTCCGATTGTTCTTTTAATCCACGCTCCTAATTTTTCTTTTTCAAAATATCCGGGGAATGCGGTTTTTCGTTTGTATAAAGTTTTACAGAGGGAATTATTGCGAACGCGGCTTGGCAGAGAAATAAATGCAATAGTATCGCTGGGGGAGTATCATAAGTCGGAATTACAGAAACAATTCCGGTTGGCCCCCGCGTTTTTAGTTGACGCCATACACGATGGCGCCGAGCCGCCCCCGATTTTTTTGGAAACAACAGAGGCGAGGAAGAAACTTGGTATGGATTACGACGGCGCCATTTTCATGCTTTTTGGCATGTTAAGGAAGGATAAGGGCATAGAATACCTTTTTGAAGCCGCTTCTTTAATCAAGAGTGAAAATTTCAAACTTTTAGTCGCGGGTTCGCCCTTTGATTACGGCAAGGAGGAAATCGCGGATATGATTAAAAATTTCGGCATAGAAGATAAAGTTGTTTTGAGCCTTGATTATATTCCAGACGAAGAGGTTTCCTTTTATTTTTTTGCCGCGGATTGCGTTGTATTTCCATACCGCAAGATATATACGGGCGGTACAGGCCCGCTCTTAAAAGAGGCGGCAATGCACAAAAAACCGGTTATAGCCAGCGAGGTTTCCGAAATGGGATATTTGGTGAAAAATCGTGAAATGGGTTTTGTTGTTGAGCCGGAAAAACCAGAATTACTGGCCGAAAAAATGAAAGAGTTTTTGCGTCTGCCCGAAGAAAGGCGCAAAAATATGGGCGAAAACGGGTTCCGAACGGCAAATACTTGGCAAAAAATGGCACCGCAGTATTTAAATTTATATGAAAAAATCATTATACCTGCAAAAAATTAAAGGATTGCTTTTTGATAACGCAAGCACAAGGCAAATCATCGCCAAAAACGCTTTTTGGCTAACCGCAGCGGAGTTTTTCAGCCGCTTCTTTAAATTTTTTCTTATAGTTTTCGCCGCAAGAATTTTGGGCGTTACGGAATACGGCAAGTTTTCTTTTGCCTTGGCCTTCGCTACTTTTTTTATCGTATTCGCTGATTTCGGATTGGACAATATTCTTGTGCGAGAGTTTGCCAGAGATAAAAATCAGGAGCGCAAATTTCCCGCAATCCTTGCGCTCCGGATTTTACTCTCAGCGCTTATGGTTTTAGTGATTTGGTCGGGGTCGTTTTTTGCAAGCGGCGACCCAACAGTGCGTTTCGCGATCTGGATTTTGGCTTTCTATATCTTTTTCCAAAGTATCAAGAGTGTTTTCATCGCCTTTTTTCAAGCACGTCAGCGCATGGAATATGCCGCTATAGCCCAAATTTTAGAGACAATTTTTCTCACCGGAATCGGACTTTTTGTGCTTTTTAATTTCCCATCGATTCAAGCCCTGGGCCTAACGTATGCCTTGATGGCTTTTGCCGGCCTTGTTTTTATATTTATTATCTTCAAGAAAAAAATCTATCCTCCGGCGCTTTCTTTCGCCCCAAAGACTTGGAAACAGTTTCTGTCTTTATCCTGGCCCCTTGGGCTGGTTGGGTTATCCGGCACAATCTTCAATCAGATAGATTCTATTACCCTTGGGCTTTACGGTCAAATTACCCAGGTGGGTTGGTACAATGCCGCCTATGCCATTTTCGGCGCGGTGCTGTTACCCTCATGGATCTTGTGGCACACTTTCTTCCCGGCATTAAGCCGGGCATTCGGAGAGTCAAAAGGAAGCTTCCAGAAAATTTACAATTTCCAGATGGAGGCTGCGATATTCCTATCTCTCGGTTTTTTGGCCGGGGGTATCGCTCTCGCCCCCAAAATAATTGATTTTTTTTATGACCCGAGTTATGCGCCTTCCGCTTTAGCCCTCCGGATTTTGCTTGCCGCAGCCGCAGCAATTATTTTATCAGAGCCTATCCGCCAGGCGCTTATTGCGATGAATCAGCAAAAGAAATTATTCTGGGCTGTCTTGGCCGGCTCTCTTTTAAATGCCGCTCTGGATGTTTGGCTTATCCCAACCTGGAGTTTATATGGTCCCGCCTTTGCCACTTTTATTGGCACGGTCCTAATGACATTTCTGTTTTCGTTTTACGCTTCCAGGGCATTGCGTCTTGGAAGTTTTTCGCTGCTTTTGATTTTCGTTGGGGCAATTATTGCTTCTGCCGTGACATATAAATTCCTTTTACTTCCTCAAATTTTCCGGCTTCATGTTCTCGCGGCAACTTTGCTCGGAGGGCTGGTTTATTGTGCGATATTTCTTGTATGGAGGGCGCTTGTGTATAAAATTTTTATCGCCAGACTTGCGGAAAACGCTAATTTGCGATAAAAAAACTTATATCCCCAGCGAAGACGTGATTTGCGATTACGTTTTTCTGCGTCCGTATATTGTATATTGACCAATATGACGCAATTATTTGCTAAAATTTTTGTTCCCGGCGGCGATGGTTTTGTGGGTAGCAACGTGATCAAGAGGTTACAAGAGAGGAATTATAACTTTGTAGCCCATTCTTTACAAGATGGATATGATTTTCGCAATTTTGAGCAAACCAGGGAATTGTTTGAAAAAGAAAAGCCGGATGCGGTGATAAACTGCGCGGCTTTCATTGGCGGTATTCAGTTCGGATCGGATTACCCGGGAGAAATTTTTTTCAATAATATTTTGATGGCCACGTTTTTAATGGAAGCCGCGCGGCTCTCTGGCGTAAAACGATTCATCAATCCTATTTCAAACTGTAGCTATCCTGCTCATTTGACCAATTTTAAGGAAGAGGATTGGTGGTCGGGCCCTCTTCACGAGTCTGTTTTGACGTATGGCGTGGCCAGAAAAGCGAGCTGGGTTCAGGGCCGGGCATATAAAAAGCAATACGATTTTGACTCCATTCATCTTATTTTACCCAATATGTACGGGCCCCACGACCATTTTGACGAAATACGTTCCCATGCCCTTTCAGCGTTAATTATGAAATTTGTTGAAGCCAAAAGAAAGAACTTGCCGGAAGTGGTAGTTTGGGGTACCGGCAAACCAATCCGAGAATGGCTTTATGTGGAGGATGGGGCAGAAGCATTGGTCAGGGCCCTGGAACTTGAGGCGCAGATAGATCCAATTAATATAGGCGTAGGAGAAGGAATTTCGATTGCCGAATTAGCGGAACTCGTCAAAGAAATAATCGGGTACGAAGGAAGGATTATCTTGGACGCTTCAAGGCCGGACGGGGCCATGTGTAAAATCCAGGGGAACGAGAAAATGAAAAAGACCCTTCGCTGGGTTCCGTCAACCGATTTACGGACGGGCATTCAAAAAACGGTCGCATGGTACACAAATAACGTGAATATATAAAAATATGGAAAAAATTTTAGTTACCGGCGGAGCCGGTTTTGTGGGATCGGTGCTTATGAATCACCTTTTACAGGAGGGGTATCGCGTGAAGGGGCTGGATAATTTGATGTATGATCAAACCTCTCACATCCCTCTTTTTATTAATAAAAATTTTGAATTTATAAAAAGCGACATTAGGAGCAAAAGGACGGTAAGGGAAGCCTTGCGGGACGCGGACATGATTATTCATTTGGCAGCCATTGTGGGAGCTCCTGCCTGCCTAGTGAATCCACGACTGGCAAGAGAAACGAACGTGTTGGGCAGCAGGAACGTAAATCAACTACGAAGCAAGACGCAAGCCCTCATCTATGCTTCCACCGGAAGCGTCTACGGCGCATTAGAAAAAATATGTACCGAGAAAAGCCCGACAAAACCGCTTTCTGTATACGGGAAAACAAAATTAATAGCGGAAAAAGAAATTTTAGAAAAGGGGAACAGCACCGCCCTTCGGTTTGCCACGGGATTTGGAATTTCCCATAGACTTTGTTTAGACTTTCTGTTAATTAACGATTTTGTGTATCAGGCGTGCGCCACCAAACAGTTAATCGTGTACGAAAAACATGCGAGAAGGACTTTCATTCATGTCCAAGATATGGCAAGATCCTATCTTTTTACTCTCCAAAACTTTAAAAAAATGAATGGCGAAGCATTCAATGTGGGATCAGAAAAGATGAACTATACTAAAGGAGAGGTCGCTCTCAAAATAAGAGAAAAAATTCCTTTTTATCTTTACTTTGCCGAGATTGGAGAAGACGAAGATAAAAGAGATTATGAAGTGTCGTATGAAAAGATTCGGAAGCTTGGTTTTGAGACCAAAGTTAGTTTAGACGAGGGAATAGAAGAATTAGTCAAGGCTTTTCGGGCTTACCCCTTTAAAACAGCGCAATCGCAACTCATTAAATAAGCCCTCAATGGAGGGTTTGAAGACAAGAAATTTCAAAAAACGATCGCATGGTATAAAAATAACGTGAACGCATCATAAGAAAGTCATTTTATGACCAATGAAAAATACTATACCCATTACGACTCTATTTTTTCTCATAAGGACTACGGCCGCGAAGCGGAACTTGTGCTTCAATTTGCCAAGGACGTTGGCCTCGGCGGCGCTAAAAGGATTCTTGACGCGGGATGCGGGACGGGAAATCACGCTTTTCGGTTTGCGAAACGGGAGTATTCCGTAATCGGCATTGATACGGACTGCCACATGATTGCCGTTGCGAACCAAAAACTCGGGAAAAGCGAAAGCCGTTGGCGGCCGCAATTCTTATGCAAAGACGTTGCAGAGCTTGAGGAAAGCGGATTTGACATCGCTGTTTCATTGTTTCACGTCGTGAATTACATAGAAGAACCCGACCCTTTGCTTCGTTTTTTCCGCGCTATTCGCGATCGGTTGCGCGAGAATGGGCTTTTTGTCTTTGACTGCTGGAACGGTATTGCTGCGATTATCGATAATCCCAAGGAAAAGAAAACATTAGTAGAACATCAGGGTGAGCAGATCGAAATAGCTATGGTTCCGGAGATTAATCTCATGGAGCAGCGAGTGGTGAT
>CAYJUL010000039.1:0-6485 GCA_964373345.1 uncultured Candidatus Saccharibacteria bacterium | reverse complement strand
GACTTTGGATCCCAGGACGGAGGTTCGAATCCTTCTCCCGCAGCCATTTGACAAGTCCTTCGGTAGTGAGCTCAGGGTCGAACTTCAGGGTCGAACTACTCATGGTATGCGGGGCCGGGGAGACCACAAGCATTATTTTGGGGCGGATGTAGCTTAAGGGTAGAGCTTCTGCTTTCTCCATCCTCCGTAGCAGTGGGCGGGAGCAGCGCAGAGGGAGCGCATCAGCACTCCAAGCTGAGGACACGGGTTTCGAGTCCCGTCTCTCGTTTCACTACTACTGCGGAGGACGGGCAAGCAGGATATACGGGTTTGATTCCCGTCATCCGCTCCAACGCTCTTTCTTAATATTATTTTCCTCAAAAAACTGCCCGGGGGGCCGGGGTAATGTTAATTATTTAAAACTAATAGTCCCGTCAGCCCCCTGGCAGCTTCCTGGGGAAAATAAAGTAGGAGGTGGGCAAATATGTCCACGATTGTCAAACCAAGAGTCGCGAGTCTTTTGTGGGGGTCCATAGACGGCTGGATCTTCTATAGGGAGATTTACGACGATGGGTCGAGCGCGACCACGCCTACGTTCATCGGCATGGAAACGGATGACCCGCGTTACCGTGTCCGCAAGGTTGAGCTGGAAAACCAGCTCATAGGTAAAGTCAGGTGAGGCAAGGTGAGAGATGATTTTTCTAGAGGTTGCCACCGGTAAGTGGTGGCGAGATGAAGGCGTCGGCTGGATGCTTTCCCCCGAGGGGAAAGATATCGGTCTTGCCGTTGCCATGCGTTCGCTGACGGAACCCGGAGAGCCCAGGTACTTGGTTCCGTTAGCCGAACACCAAATGGCGCTCTATCTGGGCAGAATCCTGAGAGCGTCCACAAGAGACCCTTCGTAACCGCGAAGGGTCTTTAATTGTCCATTTGCGCGACAAACGGTTGAGAACTTTCTCGGCCACCTGTCTCTTTTAAAGACGATTGTACCGCCGCTACTTTATATAGTTTTTAATTAATTTTTTCGCTTGCGCCTCATTTTTAATCCAGCGTATCCCCTGATTTTTTTTAAACCATGTCATTTGGCGGCGGGCGTATTGCTCGCTATCTTTTTGAATTCCAAAAATCAGATCTTGGTATCTGATTTTTCCCTGAAGATACCTTGCGATCCATCTATATTCAAGCCCGAACTCTTCCAGTCTTTTCCAAGAAACGCCTGCCTTCTTGAGTTTTCGCACTTCAGAAACCATTCCCCGACGCAATCTTTTTTGCAAGCGGATTCGTATGGCCCTTTTTAATTCCGCCGGTCCTTTTTTTATACCGAGCGTGAGCACCTCAAATGCCGGTGGGATTTTTTTCAATGGGGGCACCGGCTTTTTAGTTTTGATCACGATCTCGAGCGCGCGAATTAATCTTCTCTTATTTTTTTGCTCAATGGTTTTTGCCCTTGCGGGGTCAAGTTTTTTAAACATCTTAAAAAGTTTTGCCGCGCCTTGCTTTTCGAGCCTCTTGCGTAATTTCCAGTCAGGCGATACTTCTGGAATAACAATCCCATCCACAAGAGCCCGAATATAAAATCCCGTTCCTCCCACGAGGAACGGGATTTTTTTCTTTCGCAAGATTTTTTGGATTGCAGTCAGCGCTTTTTTGCGGTACCGCACCACTGTAAATTTTCTTTTCGGGGAGGCAACATCAAGCAGATGATGGGGAACGCCCCGCATTTCTTTTTTAGTAATTTTGGCCGTGCCGATATTCATCCCCCTGTATACCTGTCTTGAATCTGCAGAAACGATCTCGCCGTTAAATTTTTTAGCGAGAGACACCGCAAGCCCACTTTTACCGGCGGAAGTTGGGCCAAGAATGACAACTATTTTTTGTTTTTGAAATTTTGAATTTTTGATTGTAATTTTAGATTTTGCTGTTTGTTTCCCGCAAGCTTAAAAGATTAATTTGAGCAAAGCGAACTAGTGTATTTCTTCCTTCTTTTCTTTCAAAAACGACATCCAGTGCTCAAAAAACTCCAGAAATATTTGCAACGGCATTTCTATCAGAGCGTTGATGAGCACTATGGCTATATTGTAACGAGCTAATTTTCCTGAAAGCCATTTTCCTGTTTGTACGATTGGCGTTGCGAAAAAATCTAAAATGCCGGCCCAAAACGCGCCTTTCCCTTCCTGAATTACAAGTTCTTTGGAGCGCTGACGAATTTTTAATCCCGCAAAAGAGATTAGCGATACAAACATCAAAAAGATTATTTGCGAAAGTACGCTAAATTGCAGAAAGGATAAAATTTTTATGACAAGGCCGAAAGATACGACGAAGCTTATAAAATAAAACAAATATATAAACAAAGAAACTATGGCGTTGCGCTTTCTTGGTAAGCGCAGCGCAATAGGATTTTTTTGGTTGGTTTCGTAAACTATTTTACCGGTTTCCAGAATATTGCGCTGAAGATTTTCTGCGGAAGGAGGTTTGATGCTCAAAATCAGAGCGGCCATTAAAAGAGGAGGAAAGGCGATATTGATTGCCATGGCTCTGATATCAAAACTCTGAGTCAGATATTTATCAACAGGTATTTCCACAAGCAATGCCAACATGACTTTAGTGATGAAGATGGATATGGTGCTGAAAATGGCCGCTCTCCTTACTTTGGATTTTGATCTTGTAAGTCTCTTGGCATAGGCTTCCTTAACAGCACGTTCAACCCTTACCGGATCCGACAGCAAATCATACGCGTTGGGCGGATCTTTTTCCACGACGTCTCCGAGCAGAAGATATGGAGTATCATACTTTTCGCAAAGGACATAAAATCTTTTTGCCACTGGATGCGAAAGTTCGCCCTCAATCTTATTTTTTATCTCAAAAATATTTTTGGTTATCTCTTGTAGTCGTGTATTCTCTGTCTCAACCTCTTTCCATTCGGGGTACCAGCGCGTCAGTAGATGATAGCTTATGGCGGGTGGGTCCAGTTTAAACAAAGCTTGTTCGCATGCAATAAAAATCTGATTTTCTTTTGAAAGATCCATTATTTGATTTTGCGGCTCTATGCGTTTCAGTATTTGCTCTGTCATATAATCCGTAAGGGCCAGCTGTTTTAGCGGAGGCGAGAGAATTTCCTCAATTTCGCAAGCGATGAGACTTAGCATCCAGTCTTGCAATTCTAGATTTGTTTCATGCGTCGTTGCCGACGCGTGATTGACGATCAGCGCATATTTATTAAGAGCCCTTTGAACGTCCGGAATTTTGTCCTCCGGAATGACATCATTTGGAAAATGTCCCCCTCGGATAAGTTCTGCAACCAAGGGGTCTGCCATTAATTGAGTTTCTTCGCCCATCAAAATACGCCTCTTTAACATTCTTTCAATCGCCGACCTTCTAAGAAGGTGTTCTTCCCGCCAGTCAACTATCCCGCGTATCTTTTCGTAAAACTTTGCGACCGCGCTTGCCACCTCATCAACGTGTATGGTCGTCGTTCCCTCGCTTGGCTCCAACGACGCGTGCCAATTTTTGTATCTTTGAATTAGTTTTTGGGTTGAGGCCGAGATTGATGGCATGATAGAGATTTAATAGAATTACATCGCTCTTTTATCGTTTTCCATTTTGACCGCGGTAATGAATTTTTCAATTTTTATTTCACCCATATCGCCTTGAGAACGTCGTCTTACGCTAACCGTTTTGTGTTTCATTTCATTGTTTCCAACCACCAGAAGATACGGTATTTTTTGCAGCTCTCCTGCCCGTATTTTCTTGGAAACACTTTCATTATCATCTCGCACCCGCAATCTTAAATTTGCGGATGCGAGCAATTTTGCTATCCGCCTTGCATAATTTTTATGCGGTGAGCTTATCGGGATAATCCATATTTGCTCGGGTGCGAGCCACAAGGGCAGGTTTCCGGTCAGGTGTTCCAGGAGGATTCCTATAAATCTTTCAAAAGAACCGAAAATGGCCCGATGAATCATTATTGGCGGCTTTTTTCCGCCGAATTCATCAACATAATAAAGTTTAAAGCGCAGAGGCGTTTGGAAATCAAGCTGTAAGGTTGCCATCTGCCATGATCGTTTAAGCGCATCCGTAATGTGCACATCTATTTTTGGACCGTAAAATGCGCCGTCTTTTGGCTTGAACTCAAACCGTAGCTTATTTTTGCGCAGAGCAAAAGCAAGAGACTTTTCCGCTTTCCGCCATAATTTTAAATCTCCCATATAGTCATCGGGTCTCGTGGCCAGATAAAAATTCAGCTTGAACCCGAAAAGTTTATAGAATGTTTTAATAAGCGTTAGAACTTCATTGATCTCTTTTTGCAAATGTTCTTCGGCGCAGTAAATATGAGCGTCGTCCATAGTGATTTGTCTGACGCGGAACAATCCCGACAATACGCCGGACAGTTCGTTTCTGTGAAGTCGTCCTATTTCGGCCAAACGCATGGGCAGGTCCTTATAGCTTCTTATACGACTTGAATAAATTAAAGCGCTTTCGGGGCAGTTCATGGGTTTTAAGACGTAAGTTTGGCCTTCGGTCTCCAACTGAAAAATGTCTTCCATATAGTGCGTCCAATGGCCGGACGTTTCAAATAATTCTTTTTTGACCATAATCGGCGTAGATGTTTCAAGGTATCCGAGTTGTTCATGGGCTAAGCGCCACCACTTTTCAAGCTCTTTTATGATGGTCATTCCTGCCGGATGCCAAAATGGCGCGCCGGGCGCTACGTCGTGAAAGCTGAATAAATCAAGGCGAGCTCCCAATTTCCTGTGATCTCTTTTTTCAGCTTCTTCCTGCAGCTTAATATGCTCAGCCAGCGATTTTTTGTCGGCAAAGGCCGCGCCGTAAATGCGCGTTAGCATTGGTTTTTTTTCGGAACCCCGCCAATAAGCCCCGGCTATGCGGGTTAATTTAAAAGCATCCGCTGGAATTTCTTTAGTTGATTTAACATGCGGCCCCTTGCATAGATCCGCAAATGCGCCGCTTTCATATATAGAAACCATTTCATCTTTTATTTCATCAATAAGCTCCAGCTTATACTGCTGATCTCTGAATATTTCTCTTGCCGCCCCTTTTGACACAAGCTTTTTTCTAAATGCAATATTTTGCCTGATGAGTTCCCGCATTTTCTCTTCTATTTTTGGGAGGTCGCCCGGAGTGGGAGAGCTTTGCGTGGTTTCGCGCGTGGTCCCAGCAAAGTGGGGGCCTTTCGTCTGTTTCGCGGCCCCAAAATCAAAATCGTAGTAGAACCCGTTTTCAATTACCGGTCCAATGCCAAATTTAACCCCCGTATAGAGTTCCTGCGCGGCATAGGCCATAAGATGCGCCAACGAATGGCGTACCGGCTCTAAAGCGTCTTTCCTGCTCTTGAAGCCTAATTTTGTCATCAATATAATTATAGCAGGCCCATGTCTTTATACAAAAATCATAGGGCAGGTGAGGATGGTTATATTGCCCTCGGCGCAAAATAAAAAAGTCCTACGAACTCGCAGGACCTTGTATCTTAATAGTGGATAGCGCGCCCGACATATCGGGTATACCGCCCGTCATTACTTTAGCTCCTTGGGCTAGCGCCGTTTTGTTCGGCTTTATCAGGTTTTGATGGCCTTTTTGCGCAAGAAGCATTTTTAGCCCTTTTGCGATGCTTCTCCAGTCAAGAACACCGCTTGCCTTGATATATGCGCCCAACATTATCATATTGGCCGCGTCAGGACTGCTAAGCGTCTCGGCCGCATCGTTTGCGGGCACCCCATAAATGTTTAAATCAGATCTTCGCGGCCAGTCCGAAGTTAAGGACGTATTTAGCATAAGAATCCCGCCGGCTTTTACGCGTTTTTCAAAGCGAGTCAAGGACGGCTGATTCATGGCTAAAAGAACGTCAGGATTCTCAACAAAAGGAGAGCGGATGGTTTCATCAGAGATGATTATCATGCAGTTGACCGTGCCTCCGCGGGTTTCTGGGCCGTACGAAATCATGAGACTTATCTGCTTTTTGGCGGCGAGCCCCGCCCAAACCAATACCTCTCCCATAAAAACTATTCCTTGTCCGCCCGCTCCGGCGATAATTATTTCTTGACGCATGGCGTGTCGTCTCCAGCGGGACTTCTGAATTCGCCGAGGGGAAAAATCGGAACCATGTTGCTGTCTATCCACCTAAGGGCTTCTAGCGGCGTAACTTGCCAGCCTACGGGGCAGGCAGAGAGAATTTCAACCACAGAAAAACCCTTGCCGTTAGCTTGCAGTTCAAAGGCCTTGCGAATTGCTTTTTTAGCTTCAAGTATGCGTTTTGGAGAGTTCAGTGCAACGCGCGTCAAATATGCTGGACCATTAAGGCTTGCGAGCAATTCGCACATTCTTAACGGAGAACCGTGGACTTTGGGATCTCTGCCTTCGGGTGAGGTGGTTGTTTTTTGTCCGGGAACGGTTGTCGGCGCCATCTGGCCGCCCGTCATTCCGTAAATGGCGTTATTTATAAAAATTACAGTGATGTTTTCGCCACGATTGGCCACGTCAATTATTTCCAG
>CAYJUL010000038.1:0-6660 GCA_964373345.1 uncultured Candidatus Saccharibacteria bacterium | reverse complement strand
CGCGATACCATTCTTGGCATATTGAGCAGAGATAATCGCGGCATCCGCCGGGCCCTTGGCGAGTGACGCGCCATCTATATGAATGGCAACGGAGGCATCTTGCTCTGAAAATTTTGCGCTCGCTCTGAAAAACATCGCCGCGCATGATCTTTTGGTGCGACCAGTCAATCGTGTATTTTCTACGGCAAGCCCAGCACTTGTTAATCTGGAAAAACGAATATTTCTCTATGCAAATCCAATCTTTTGATTTACAGCGGGGACACGCGATAGATTCTTGCAGTCGCATACCAAACCTCCTGTGGTTGCGTGAAATCGTTAAGCTAACCTCGGAATTATATTACAAGATTTTTTGCCGCCTTGCAACTGCACGCCAGGCCTTAATCACTCTATCGCTTATTCGCTTATTCACTTATTCACTTTCTTACTTCCCATTCAACATTTTCTTCAAGGGCCGCTATGATTTTATTTTGCAGCTTGTCTATTTCGCCGGAAGTTAATGTGCGGTCTTCGGCCTGATAAATTACATGAAAGGCCAGATTTTTTTTGCCGTCCGGCAAACCCTCGCCTTCATACATATCAAAAAGATCCACATCGCGCACCAACTTGCCACCCGCGGTTTCTATAATCTCTGAAACCTCATCAACTTTTGTAAGGTTCGGAACTAAAACCGCAATATCTCGGATGGCGGCCGGATATTTTGAGGGCTGGCTGTACTCCTGTTCTTCGGTGGCAAATTTCTGCAATTTCTCAAAATTTATATCAAAAACCGCAACTTTCCGGGTAATTTCAAGGCTGTCTAAAATTGATCGGGTAATCTCTCCTACAAATCCTATCTCTTCGTCGCCAATCTTAATCGCCGCGCTTCCGGACGCATTCCACCAGCCGGTCGGGCTTTCATCCGGTTTAGACCTATATTCATCATACCAAACATCATCTATACCCATGCCCTCGCATATGGAATCAACCGCGCCCTTGGCTAAATAAAAAGCGTTTTCCGCCTTCGCCTCCACGGGGCTTCGGCGGGCAAGATCGGTAACGACTCCGGTAAGCATTCGCGTTTCTTTCGCGTCGGCTGAAAAAATCTTGCCGATCTCAAAAATCTTGATATCCGAAAACCGCTTTTGGTTTCTCTCTACGCTTTTAAGCAAATTAACGATCAGACTCGGTCTCATATATTGATATTCGGCGCTTACGGGATTTAAAACTTCGCTTAGCCCTTGCCCGTTTTTGTATCCAAAAATTTTGCTCTCTTTTGCGCCAATGAAAGAATAGTTATATGACTCCGTAAAGCCCGCGCTTTTGAGCATATCTCTCGTCTCATTTTGCCAAAAAATATCTTCATTGCGCCGCGCCGGAATTAAAACGGAGCGCGGAAGCTCGGCGCCTATCTTGTCATAGCCGTATAGTCGGCTTATTTCTTCTATGATGTCTTCCGGAAAAACAAGATCCGGCCGGAACGAAGGAACGACGGCAACAAAACTTTTGAGGCCACGGGATTGCGTTTGAATCCCAAGTCTTTCCAGCGCGTCTTGAATGTTTTGAGGATGAATTTCAACACCAAGCAAACTCCGAAGGTAAGCCACGTCAATCTTTATTCTTTTTTGAGCGGGCTTGTTTGGATAAAAATCTGCAACACCTAAAGACGGCTTGCCGCCTGCGATTTCCACGATTAAAGCAGCCGTTCTCTTTATGGCTTGTTCCGCCAGCTCCGAATCAACACCGTGCTCAAAACGCAAAGACGCTTCAGTTTTTAAAGATAGTTTTCTGGATGAGGCGCGAACCAGAGAAGGACTAAAGTTCGCGGACTCAAGAACAATGGTTTTGGTTTTACTGTCTATCTCCGTTCTCTTTCCCCCTTTAATTCCGGCAATCGCCAATGAACCCGCCCCATCGGCAATAATCAAAGTGTCCTCGTCTAGATCGTATTGTTCTCCGTCCAAAGTTGTAATTTTCTCCCCCTTCGCGGCCCTTCGGACAATGATTTTTTTGCCCCGGGCGTAACGAGTGGTTGAATTGGTGTCAGATATTTTTTCAAAGTCAAAGGCATGCAACGGTTGTCCTGTTTCCAGCATTACATAGTTGGCAACGTCCACAATATTATTTATCGGCCGCAAGCCGCAAACCCGCAATCTTTCTTGCAGCCATTTCGGCGACGGCCCGACCTTCACATCCGTAACCACGGCCGCCGTATATCTCGGACAATCATTTTTGTTTTGTACTTCAATTTGAATAAAATTCCCCGTCTTTAAGTCTTTAGTTTTAAAGTGTGGTCTTTTATTTTTTTCGCCAGAGGCAGATCCGCCCTTGGCGGACGTTTTAAGCTTTACGTTTAGGTTGGCCGCGCACTCGCGCGCAATCCCGATATGCGAAAAACAATCCGCCCTATTGGTCGGTACCGCAATATCAAATACCCAATCTTTGCCGGTTTTTTCTACCGCTTCCACCTCAAAACTGTGTAATGTTAAAAGCTCGGCCAAATTTTCCGGCATCGGTAGTTTATGTTTTATAGCGAGCGTCCTGCTCGCCATATCGGGCGTACCGCCCGATATGAGCTCCTTGAGCCAATTATAGGAAAACTTCATAAATTTTATGGATTGCAAGCGGTAAAATGCGTATCTGCGGTGATGCTGAAGCTCAAACCTTTTCTATATTCCAGCCTGGTTTGAGCGCTATTCCAAATTACAAGACCCGTATCCAAATTACCGTCATCTATTTGGCCGTCTATCGTCAAAGCCGTCGCCTGCGGAACATTTCTTACGCTTATTGAATATAAATTGGTGTCGCTAAAAAATTCCCAATGATACTCGTCTCCCCACGGATTTTTTGGCCAAGCTATAATATAGGGTCCGTCCCAGTCCGCAGGCTTGGGACTAAAATTGCCGCCGCCAAACGCCGCACGCTCGCACGCGTCGTCCCAAGTATGATCATGGGGAGGAACGGTGTTGGTGTCGTTAAAATAAATGTTAACGGCTTTCGCCAAAGAATCCAAATCTGCCATCGCGCGAGCCGCCCTTCCGCTTTCCCGCGTGCTCCCCAAACGCACCACAAGAAGGCTGGACATAAGTCCTAAAATAGAAATCACGACCAATAATTCAATCAGGGTGAACCCCGTGCGAATACGCATAATTAAAATTGACGCAGAAATCTTAAATCTCCTTCGTAAAAAAGGCGGATGTCATCAATTTTGTATTTCATCATGGCCAACCTATCCAATCCCATACCAAACGCAAACCCTTGCCACTCGCGGGGGTTAAAACGCACCGCCTCAAAAACTTTGGGATGAACCATTCCGGCCCCCATCATCTCCAGCCAACCCGTTCCCTTACACACGGAACAATTCATTTTTGATTTTTGCCGCCCAACTTCGTTGGGCGAGCCTAGCCCCTTTTGGGCGGGATACTTGATTTTTGATATCATGCACGAAGCGCATGACATATCCACCTCAAATCCGGGTTCCACAAACGGGAAATAGCTCGGCCGCAAACGTATTTTTATAGCATCTAACTCATTTGCGCCCGGGAGATTTGCGGGAGGGGCCGCAAAAAACCTCTTAAAAAATTCCTGAATGATTGCTTTAAAATTGGCCACGGAAATATCTTTATCCACCATCAATCCTTCTATCTGATAAAAATTAATCTCGTGGGACGCATCGGTTGCCTCGTGCCTAAAAACTCTGCCGGGCGCAATAATTCTAAGAGGCGGGTTATTCTTCTCCATGTATCTTATCTGCACCGGGCTCGTATGCGTCCGCAACAATAACTTTGAACTTTGAACCTTGAGCCTTGAACTTTGCGGCTTTAGCCAAAGAGTATCCCACATGTCTCTTGCCGGATGATCCGCCGGAATGTTCAACGCGTCAAAGTTATACCGTTCGGTTTCAACTTCAGGTCCCAATACCGCCGAAAAACCCATCTGCTGAAAAATATCAATAACTCTGGCCTGAACCGTGGTCAAAGGATGTAAGTGGCCGATCTCCGGTTTTCTTCCGGGCGCAGTAACGTCAATCCACCCTTCTCCGGTCTTAAATCCTTTTTTTAATTCCTGGGTCTTGTTTGCAATGGCTTCTTGCAGTTTTTTTCTTGCCTCATTGGCCTCGCGGCCTATAACGCGCCGCTCGGCAAGCGGCAAGTCCTTCAACAAACGCAAAAACAGGGCAAGCTCGCCCTTGCGGCCCAAATATCTTCTGAAAACTTCGTCAAGTTCCTTTAAATCTTTTGCTTTGGCTATCTCGTTGTCGGCTTTTTTGAGCAAAATTTCTGCGTTCATGTTGAATGCCCTCGCGTTGTAATTTTACTATGAAAATAGGTCATTTTACAACCCGCCAAAACAAAAGAGGCTTTCTGAAAGCCTCTTGAGCGTTTATGCTTAATCTTGCAAGCGAACAAATCGCAGTAAAAATTTCACCGTATGTTTTGCCCCCACGAAAGCCAAATAAACAACCGCAAAACCCATCAAACCTATAAAATATACGATGAAGGCCGTTTTCAGTGCAAAATACGCAACGGGCCACGCGGGCCAGAACAATCCAACGAAAACACTAAGCATCAAAATATCGTCGTTGTACAGCGGCCGCGTATCAGGATGGAGCAGCATTTCGGCAACGAATTCAACGGTTCTCTTTCCCCAAAAACGTATGTAAACCAATCCGCCAAAAAACCATATCGCTCCGGCAATCAATCCTACTATCCACCACATGCCAGAGCATTCCTCCTTTTTTAAATTGTTAACCACAAAAGATTTTGCGGGCTGCGCTGATATTATCGCAAAAAGCCTTGCGCGTCAAGAGATTTTGCGCTTGCGGGCCCGATGGGATTTGAACCCACGATTTGTTCCGTGACAGGGAACCGAGGACTCCAGACTCCTCTACGGGCCCATAAATCAAATCTGGTATGACTCAAAAATACTCTTTTTCCTGGGCAAACACAAGTCATTCGTTAAGTTACCGTACATGTTTGTAAACGATATGCGGTCTTGTGTTTATTATTATTTCTTCTGCGAATTGTAATTTTATGATCGGAACCAACCACAGTTCTAGTCTTTTCTAATAAATCTTTGTCGGTAATTTGAAATTCTATGGAATGCGCGCTTCTTTTATTTTTTGACATGCTCCCATCGGCACAGAAAAAGCCCAAAATATATGCCATTTCCGGGGTCCATATTTTAAGAAGTGTCGTTTTTGGTTTTTAATATAGGCATACGTGGTGCCGGGGGTGGGATTTGAACCCACGACCTTGGCCTTATGAAGACCCTGCTCTAACCACTGAGCTACCCCGGCTCTCCTAGCCCTGATGTCGGCAGAGCTTCGGAAGAGCGGGCCTAAATTATAATTCATAGCGAGTCCGGAGAAAGCTTGTTTTCTCTGGGGCGAGCGAAGGAATTTTAAGCGATGTCATGCTCCCATGGAAACGCTTATTTTTCTATTTCTATACCCATCTGGCGAGCAGTGCCGGCGATAATCTTCATCGCCGCGTCAACGCTGTCGGTGTTTAAATCCGGCATTTTCTGCTGGGCAATTTGGCGCAACTGTTCTTTAGTTATGCCGCCGGCTTTGGTTTTCTTGGGATGACCGGATCCTTTTTCAATACCCGCCGCTTTTTTTAAGAGCTCTGAAGCGGGAGGCTGTTTTAAAACAAAATCGTAACTGCGATCCTGATAAACAGTAATCTCCGCGGGTATTATAAAGCCGGCCTTATCTTTGGTCCTTTCGTTAAATTTTTGACAAAACTCGGAGATATTAACTCCGTGCTGGGCCAAAGCCGGACCCACCGGAGGGGCCGGAGTGGCCTGACCGGCAGGAATTTGAAGCTTGACGATTGACTTGACTTGTTTTGGCATATGCGTTAGATGACAACTATATTCATATGCTCGTCCCCCAAGACGGGCATTTTTTATTTACAACTTCTTAATCTGCAATGAATCAAGTTCTACGGGCGTGTCGCGACCAAACATGTTGACCAAAACTTTCACTTTTCCGCGCTCTTCGTCAACCTCGGAAACCTTGCCGTCGAAATCTTTAAACGGTCCGTCTGAAATCTTCACGTGATCGCCAGCCCGAACTTCAATCTTGAAGTGAGGGGTCTCGACTTCCATGCGTTTCTTTAAAACATCAACTTCCTGCCCGGATATGGGAAGAGGCGTTGTGCCGGCCCCGACAAAACCCGTCACGTTGGGCGTATTTCTCACGACATACCAAGAATCATCCGTGACAATCATCTCAACCAGCACGTATCCGGGGTAAATTTTCTCCTCTATAACGCGGCGCTTTCCATCTTTTATCTTGATCTTTTTTTCTTTGGGCACCATAACATTAAAAATCTTTTCTTCCATGCCCAAAGACTCAACTCTTTGTTTCAGATTTTTTGCGACCGCGTCTTCGTACCCGGAATAAGTATGAATCACGTACCAATTTCTCTCTTGAATAACTTGCTGTTTTGGCATTTACTTCAAAATAAATTTATTCAGCGCCGTGCTCAAAATAAAATCTATGCCCCCCAGATACAGAGCTACAACCAAAGAAACACCGACCACAATTACGGTGTAATTCAAAACTTCCTGGCGGGTCGGCCAGTTAACTTTTTTTATTTCAGTACGCACCTCTTTTAAAAACACGGTTATACTTGTATAGAGCTTGATCGGGTTCATGGTTTTTAAAACGCCCCT
>CAYJUL010000037.1:0-6705 GCA_964373345.1 uncultured Candidatus Saccharibacteria bacterium | reverse complement strand
AGGTGAGCTCTTCCATTTCTACATCCCCATCATCTCCTCAAGCTCTGTTGTGACGGGATAATAACTATAACGCAAGAGCCGCCCCGTAGGGCGGCTCTTGATTTGTTTTCGAGATTTCCGGAAATCTCAAAGTCTTCATGACGAGCAAAATACTCGGCATGTCGCCAGCCATTAAGCCTTTCCCAAAATTCTGAACATCTTGGTGCCGCATTTCGGGCAAATACCCGTCATTGCTCTTCTCTTTACTCCGCCCTTACCTTTCATCGCCACCTCTTTGGCGCTGGACATTTCTCTTTTTGCTTTGCATTTTACGCAATATCCTTGCATGGTTTTTGATTTGCGTACATCCTCTGTCGCGATTAATGATATACGACATAGAACTTACGCGTGATTTATATTCTCTACCGACCTTTACGTTAACTGATAATAACACGGGTTAGAAATAAATAGACAGACACGCAATATTAGGGCCTCGCCACAAATGACATTCTACGATCTTGTCCCGGGACTACCCTTGCTTTATTTTATCGTGAATCCCCTTCCCCCGCAAGGAAAACGCCTCAAGTCTCGTGTCTCGCTAACGAGGCTCTATGTTCCCCAACAGCATAACAATCAAAATGCCCAAGAGCATTGCGGCGATTTCCCAAACCAAAAGCTTGCGTAAAACTGTGTGGTGAAGTTCCGGAATAAGATCGGCCGTGGCGATATAGAGGAAAATTCCCGCGACAAAAGCCAAAAGTATCGGAAGGACGAAAGATAGGGCGCTAACAAACAGCACCGCGGCGCCGGCCCCGATAAATCCGGCTATTGCTGTCGTCAATATCAAACGCATTGCCCTGCCTTTAGATTCCCCGAAAGAAGCAAGGGCGATAACTTTTGAGGCCGTCTCCGGAAGTTCGTGGGCGAACACGGCCAGCGTCATTGAAATCGCGAGGGTCGGATGTGTTGCTCCGGCGACAACAGCCAGTCCTATGGCCGCGCCGTCAATAAATTCCTCCAGGGCAGAACCCGCGAGTAAAGTTATTTTCTTGCCTGGAGAAAACGGATGCACGTCGCATTTTTCATCATGACAATGATACCAGGCCACCAACCGCTCAAACAGAAACGCAAAAACGATACCAGCTAAGAATGATGAAAAAATAAACTCCGCCTTTCCTTCGGCAAGGGCCTCAGGCAGAAGATCTGTAACTGAAAGTGCGAGCAAGGTGCCTATCGCAAAATTAATAATCAATCTGGCTATCTGCGGCCGGTACAAACCCCGCACTACGATTCCTGCTCCGATAAAATCGGCAATGGTCGTTATGGCAACTAAAAAAAGCGCTGTAAAAAACATAGCTTTCCGCTTAGCCTACCTTATTTCATAAGTAAGATAAACCGTTGCGCTTACTTCTTGCGAACCCGGCTCAATGTCCGGAGTTCCGCCTCCCACGCCCCCTTTTTCAGCTCCAAAGGCGACAACGGACATGGGCCAAGGCGTTATGAATCCTTCCTGTACGGCGACAAGCCTGCCCACGCGAAAACCTCCTGCCCGGGCGATGGATTTGGCCCGCTCTTTCGCTTCGGCAATGGCTTTTTCGCGGGCTTCGTTTTGCAGTTCATTCGGATCGTCAATGGTGAAATTGGGGCCGTAAACATTGTTGGAGCCACTGGCAACAATGCCAGATAAAATGTCGCCGGTCTTATTCAAATCTCTTACCTTAACCAAAATCGTCTGCTGGATGGAATATCCGACGATCTCGGACGGCGGACACGATTCCGGGCTTATCCCTTTCTCGCCCGTCCCATAGATAACGGGCGGACAAGAATAATATTGGTAGCGCGGAGAAACGCTGTAAGACTGCGTCTTTATGTCTTTTTCGTCAATGCCGCTGTCTTTTAGAAAAGCGATGGCGGCGTTGGCTTTCTTCGTATTTTCTTTTTGCAAGTCGCTTATGTTTTTTCCGCCTTCAGTCAGGATAATAAAAGATATCTCGGCAATGTCCGGCACCGCCACCACCTTGCCCTCGCCTTGAACCTGAAAAGTGCGCTGTATTGCTTTCGTATCCAAAAAAGATTTCGTATACCAAAAACCTCCAAATATACTGGCAAGCAATACGGCGATGACGGAAACCCCTAAAGAGTTTTGAATTCGTATATCCATAATTAAATTATCGCGGGTGGAATGCTCGATATGGCGGGCGCGCCGCCCTCTATACGCTCAATCGTTACTCTATCACGACCTTTAAAGTTTCTTTGAGAACCGATGAGATGGGCCAATAAGCCGAAATCGTAAAGGCGCTATCCGCAATAAATTCAACTTCCGCCGAACCTCCGGGCCTGACTTGCGCCGTTGTAAACTTTGGACTGCGAAAATCCAACCCGCCGTAGTAAACGCGGTCGTTGCGCACGGTAAATTTAATATTAACTTTAGAGTTCTTTTTTACGGAAATAGCGTCAACCCTGTTTGCGTTTAAATAAAATCCGAAGTCATCCGCGTCTATTAAAAAACCGTAGGTCGCGGATTCGCTTGTCGCGGCGCCGGAAAAACTTTGATCGCGAGAGCCGCTAGATTCGTCAGATTTTATCTGATCTTCCGTTTTACATGCACCCCCGTAAGCTACTTCCTTACCGGATGCGGAGGCCACGCATCTGTTGGAATAGGTTTTGCCGTCAACTCCGCATACCGGATTATACTCTTGGGTGCATAAAATCTGTTCTTGTGGGATTTCTTTTTTCACCGGCGGCTCTAACATAATCTGCCAAAAATCATCTTTGCATACCCACTTGCCGGGAGCCAGCGGGCGCGGTCCGCATTCTTCAAGATCTCGCATTTTCTCATCTCTTTCATTGTTATCTTCGTCTTCATTCTGTCCGCCTTCGTCGTCTTGTAATTTTCCCTCCAGCTCTTCCAAGCGTTCTTTTAAGTTCTCGGGAGCTTTCTCTTTAACAAGTCGCGCCGTTTCTATCAGCCCCTTTCTTATGTCTTGAATATCGGTTTTAACGGATTCGTCATCCGCTTTATTCAAAAGATCGCCAAACAATTGTTCGTGCCGTACGCTCCTCTTTACCAATTCTTCAATGAGTCTGTCCACGTTGGGGTTTTGCGAAATATCTTGGAGGCGTTCAAAACGCGCCTTGAGCCCTTCTTGCGCTTGTCTATAATTGTCAATGGCTCTTTGCAGGGCTTTCGCGTCATCCGGTTTTGATTCCTGCGTTTTTTTCAATTCAGCGGCTTTCTCATTAAGCGTCTTCAATTGATATTCGGCCTTGCCGACGGAATTAAAAGTAAACAGCAGGCGCAAGCCCCTCCCCCATTCTTTCAAAAAATAAAAAGGGCTCGCGGGAAGCAAGTCGGGCTCGGAAACCCCAAGATCAGCATAACTAATCTCTTGGGACGGAAGGTCTTGAGCCGCTGAACCAGTTAATGCAAAAGCTAAAACGAAAAAAAGCGTCAGAAATAGCAATACATTCTTCATGAGTACGATAATAAATTTAGGCGTATTGTTATTATACCATCTCGCACACAAAGGCCAATAGCAATAGACTATCATTGTGCCGGAATTTTGCCAAGTATTTAATAGCGAGCATCCTGCTCGCTATTAAATTATCTATACAAAGTCCCGCATAGGATTTATGCGGGACTTAAGAAGGCGCTAACCGCGCAGTTTACCGGCTTCAAGAACCCGGCTAACCGCGTGTATGTAGGCTGCCCTGCGCGTATGCACGCCATACTTCTCTTTTATTGCAAAAACTTGCGCCAAGGCCGCTTTTATTTTTTTGGCTAACTTTGCGTTTACGTCATTTTCATCCCAGTAATCCTGTTCTCTGCCCTGAACCCATTCAAAATACGAAACTATCACGCCGCCCGCATTGGCTACAATATCCGGAATAACCAAGACATTATTATTATGAAGAATCTCATCCGCTTGCGGTGTCGTGGGGCCATTAGCCGCCTCGGCAACGATCTTCGCTCTAACCTTGGAGGCATTTTGCGCCGTAATCTGATTTTCCAAAGCTGCCGGAACCAATATCGTGCAGGGCAGAACCAAAAGTTCATCGTTGGTTATAAAGTCTCCCTGGGAATATCCCGTGACCGAACCCGTTTCTATTTTAAAAAGCTCGGCCTGATAGGGATCAATACCCCTAGGATTATAAACTCCTCCTTTAGAGTCTGATATGGCAATGACTAGAAAGCCGTTATCGTGAAAAATCTTTGCGGCTACCATTCCTGCGTTGCCGAAACCCTGAACAACAACAGTTTTATCTGCCGGATCGCATTTTTGCTTTTGCAGAGCCTCAACGGCGGTAATAAACACTCCCCTACCGGTTGCTTCATTTCTTCCGAAAGATCCGCCAAGCACCACAGGTTTTCCGGTCACGACGGAAGGAACGGTATAACCCTTTAATCTGCTGTATTCATCCATAATCCAAGCCATGATCTGGGCGTTGGTATTAACATCCGGCGCCGGGATGTCCGAATCCGGACCTATGATTGGCGCGATTTTCTCCGTATACTCGCGCGTCAGCGTCTCCAAAACCGAACGAGACATTTTTTTGGGGAAGTAATCTATCAGAAAATTAACGCGCTCGGGCGACACGATTTCCGGGTCCCGACTGAAAGTAATGCCTCCCTTGCCGCCCCCAAACGGAAGACCCATTGCGGCGCATTTCCAAGTCATCCACATAGACAGAGCTATGATTTCATCCTCCGTAACATCGGCGTGGTAACGGATTCCGCCCTTAGCTGGCCCCAGCCATGTACAATGCTGCGAACGCCAGTAAAGGAACTGCGCCATGGAACCGTCATCTATGGCAATAACGATTCTGCCTTTGAGTACGCGTTCCGGTTCGCGCAGTTTTAAATAAATATCCGGCGGGATATTGAGATATTCGCGAACGCTCTCCAGTTGAGCCTGAGCAATCTTTTTGGGATTCAGGATTTCCTCCACGACTTTTCCTCCTTGCTCTTTGTTTTTTTTGTAAAGGAGCTTTAGCTTTTGGATCATAACAAATTAAAATTTAATTACAACGCAGCGCCATTTACCGTATTGGTCTTTAAAAAACGTGCGCTTCAAATATTTTAAGCCGGTTATGATTTCATCTATGGCTTTTTTCTGGTCAGGATCAAACTCCATGTATATTTTGCCGTCCTTATTCAAATGGTTTTTTGCCATGGGTAAAAATTTACGAATTATATCCAAGCCATCGGGTCCGGCGAAAAGCGCCTCACGGGGTTCATGTTTTAAAACCTCTTTATCTGCCAGGTGCCTTTTTGATTCCGCCACATAGGGAGGATTGGCCAAAATATAATCATACCCCGCCCTAAGTTTATCAAGGGGTTTTTTGATGTTTGAAAAAATATCCGATTGAACAATGCGGTATCTCTGCGGCTTAATACCGTTAAGTGTCAGGTTTATTTTTATCTGCTTTAAAAATTTAGTTTCTCTTTCCGCGAAATCTACAAAAACGCCCGGAATATGTTTTGCCACGGCAATGCCTATGCATCCGGAACCCGAAAAAACATCAAGACATTTAATTTGCCGCTTACCGCTTGCCATGCGTGCTTTAATTTTTATATCTTTAATGGCTTTTCCCGCCCAATATTCCGTTTCCGGCCGCGGAATAAACGGCCGTTTTGAAAGATCAATCTTGCAACTCAAAAAGTCCGTAAAACCGGATTCGTATTCTGCAGGAAGTTGAATCGTCATTTTCTCTGGGCTGAATACATTTTTTTCTATTTCCGCGACCGCAGTTGTATGTACGCCGGAGGGCTGATATGATGGAGACGCAAAGACTATGAGCAATATTTCTCCGGATTTAATATATAGCGTTATCGGATTTATTGCAGGAACGATCGCATTGGTATTCTTGATAACAACCTTACGCAAGGGGCCCAAAGGTCTCAAGGGGGCCGTATTTCAGCTAATCTTTGGGGTGGCAATAATGACCCTGGCTTTCCTGTGGGATATTGTATTTGAGTTCGGGATCCTTGGTACAATTTCTTCTTTGGATCTCCATCATCTTCTTATGGCGGTCAGTTTTCTCTTTTTCATGAATGCTGCCAGAAAATTTTATCATTTTGGCCGCTGAAACTATCTACTTATCTAGCCCGAACTTGCCATCTTCCAGATCAAATCAAAATACATACGATGCGTTTCAGCCACGGCCGCGTCTTCCACGAGAATGGCGGTGGCCGGTTCCTGTTGTAAAGAAAGAATAGCTACGTTATCGCCAAAAATATAGTTAGCGGTATTAAAATGGTATTCATGGGGCACAAAACGAGTTTCACGCAAGGACTTGTCGTCTTCGCGCCGTAAAGCCTCGGATTCTGGAGATCGGTTGGTCAAAAGTTTCACTTGTAAATTCTGCCTGATGCGTCTTTCAATAAAATCTTCAAAATAATCTTGGGCTATGTTCTGCATGTCCTCAATGCAGGTGACGGCAAGGAAGGGACGCTTTTCCTCCAAAATCAAATTTAAAACTAACCTTATCCCCTCCTTTCCTACAAAGAAACGTATTTTTGGATTGATGTGCTCTCTGACCGAAAGAGCCTCGAAGCGGAGCAAATTCTCTTTGAAACCACCAAGCCTTTCCTCTACAATTTTCAGCGCTTCCTTGGGCCTCACGGCAACATAATAATTCCTCCCCTTCTTTTTATAAAAGGCGAGAAAGCCTTTATCCAGCAAATTCTTTATGGGGGTATAAATACTGGTTCTGGGAAGATTG
>CAYJUL010000036.1:0-6775 GCA_964373345.1 uncultured Candidatus Saccharibacteria bacterium | reverse complement strand
AAGGCCTCAAGGATTCAAGGGTCAGGCTATTTATGGTGAGCTTGTCGAACTTACTTGCCGACCACGAGGAAGCGGTAGTCCGCATCCCACTTGAGGCCGAGACTGCCCAGGCCGGCGTGCCGCTCACTGCCATAGCGCCAGAGCACGGGCACGTTGCGGTAGCGGTCCGAGTCCCGCCAGACCGAACCACGAGCAACTATCGGGAACTGTCGCTGGAGGTCCCGAGTTACGGGGTTGGCTCCTAGAGCGAGAAGCTCCTCTATGGTTGCGTCGCTCAGATTCAGTTTTTCCAGCCTTCGGGTGATCTCATCGTCCCCCATCGCCTTGTTGAAGTGAACAAGGTGGAGACGGACGGTGTCCGTGCCGCAACGCGTAGGCGGGAAGTTGCGGCTGGTGAGATCGTTGTTCGCCCAGTCGTAGTTCCCTGCCCGAAGAGCTTCCTCCACGCTCTGACCGTAGTTGACAAGGAGAGTGAAGGTAGCGGAGTCGTGCGCTGGCAGCTTCTGCTCTATGATACGCTGGAGGTTGCTCGAGACATATTCTGATTCCAAGCTCCCTTCCCGCACCCGACGGAACACATCCGCCCATTGCCGTGAGATCTTTCCGAGCTGCTCGTCCGTGACGTGTGTCATGACGAACTCCTTTCTTTGCTACGCATCTGCCCGAGAACGTCTCGGACTTTCCGCCGAACGGCGGATGACACGGCTGGCCCATTTCTTCAGGACAACGCCCCGCTATGACAGATAAAACTCTTCGCTGTGTCATGGCAAAACGTTGTCCTGAATGGATAGTTCAAAGAACTATTTGCATACATCATATTATGACATAGAAAGATATAAATTGTCAATTCTGTCCTATGGTGGGCACGGCTATTGAATTTTTTTAGGGATCATGCCATGCTTAATCAGTTCTTTCCGTACGAGGTAAATAATGAATAGAATGGCCGTGCTGAGCTTGGGTTTGACCGCCTTAGTGCTCGCTACTTTTCTGTTACGCGCTGATTTCAACAGAAACAATCAGTATGTGGTGCCGTCGGCAAACGCCAAGTCTTTCATATCCTTGTCTTTGCCCAACGGAGTTGTTGTCGCGCCAATGGCCAAAGCAAGCGCAGAAAAACAGAATATTCTCAGCTGGACCGACACAAGATACAGGTCTTTTGTCATATATTCCACTGCGCCGAAATACAGCGTGTTGCCAAAAGCCCATCCTAACGGTGCATGGCTGGCAATAGACAGGGCCCTCAACGAAGCTCCGCCGGGATACCCATGCACAAAATACTCCATTATCCTAATCGCCGAGGGGCGCAAGAATATCTATTTGCCATCAAAATTTGCTCCCTACGCCACAATCGACTCCTTTGGCGAAATAGCCGCATGGATGTATTCCCCCTACGACAGAAATGAAACCGCCGGTGGCAACGATATTGGGCCGAGTGAACAGCTCGTCCTTCCTCCCGCCGATATCTATATCTTCATGTATAATACTCCTTGCGTCATGCAATACATCGTGACCAGGTGGTATGACATACAATGGGGTTATGGACCGGATTATTGCGGCTTTGAGATTATTTTAAGAATTCATGGCGTCGAAACAGACGTATCTAATGCCCTGCGCCAGTGGTGGAAAGATGCGGGAAACGCAAGCTCGTGTGATACAAAATAAATTAAAGCCGCCTGCGGCGGCTTTTTCGCGCCAATGGATTAACGGGAGCCTATCGGCTCAAAATTTTAAGCGCTTCTTTAATCCTCTTGTCGGTATTGCTAATGTCGGGCGGAACGCTCGCTAGGGCGTCGTCGGCTCTTTTTCGGCTAAAACCCAAAGACGTCAGGGCGCTAAGCGCTTCATCGTTCTTGCCGTTTTCTTTAACGGTATTAAGCTTTTTTATTTTACCGCTTACCTCCAGTATTATCTTTTGCATTTTCTTGGCGCCCACGCCTTTTATGTCTTTTAACAGAGCCTCCGGCTCTTTTTCAATGGATTCTTGTAGCGCCCCTAAAGACCCTACCGAAGAAAGGATCAGAGCGGTTTTAGGACCAATGCCTGAAATGTTGTTGAGCGTTTCAAATAATATAAGCTCCTCATATGAAATAAAGCCGTAGAGGTCGGCCGAGTCTTCCCGAAGACGTAAATGAGTATAGAACTTGTGAGACGCGCTGGTTTTTGATAATTTAGACAAGGTTTTTGCCGATAAAAATATTTTGTACCCGATGTCGTGCACCTCCAATAAGATAAAATCCGACCCCCGAAAAACGATATTGCCGCTAAGACAGGAGATCATTGTTTTAATATACCACAATGACTGATTTTTCCTTAGTATCAAAATTCAAACCGACCGGCGATCAGCCGCGAGCCATTTCGAGTCTCATAAAAAACACAAAGGCCGGCGTGAAAAACCAGGTTCTTTTGGGCGTAACCGGCAGCGGCAAAACATTCACTATCGCCAACGTGATTGCCAAAACAAAATTGCCGACTCTTATCGTGGAACCCAATAAGACATTGGCGGCGCAGGTCTATCAAGAGCTAAAAGAGTTTTTCCCGAAAGATGGCGTGCATTATTTTGTTTCTTATTACGACTACTATCAGCCCGAAGCCTATCTGCCGCAGACGGACACATATATAGAAAAGGACGCGAAGATCAATGATGCGATAGACCAATTAAGACACGCCGCCACCGCCGACGCGCTCTCGCGACGCAACATTATTATCGTTGCGTCAGTGTCGTGTATTTACGGCCTCGGGGATCCTGATGCGTACAAAAGCGTTAGTCTGGAACTTCGTGTTGGCGCGAAGGCTGCCCGTCGGGAAGTGCTTAGGCGATTAACGGATCTTCAATATAAACGCGGCGGCGATCCGGGCCCCGGCGAGTTTAGAACGCGAGACGATACGATTGAACTTTGCCCTCCTTGCGGTACCGAGAAGATAAACATTATAGTCGCGGACAATAAAATTAAAGAAATAAATCGTCTGCCGGCCGCCTGTCTGACCGCCCGAGACTCGAAAAGATCGCGGCGCAACTGCAAGCAAATCAATATATTCCCTGCCAAGCATTTTGTAACCCCCCATGAGAAACTGATGCTTGCTATAAAAAATATAAAAACGGAGCTGTGCGCGCGTCTTGAAGAATTAAGGAGGGCCAGTAAGCTGCTTGAGGCCCAGCGCTTGGAACAACGAACGCGATATGATTTAGAGTTGCTTCAAGAATCGGGATATTGCCCCGGCATTGAAAACTATTCCAGACATCTTTCTTTTAGAAAGTCCGGCCAGCCGCCACACACTCTCATTGATTACTTCCCCAAAAACTTCTTGACCGTCATTGACGAATCTCATATCACAATATCCCAGCTTAGGGCCATGGCCGAAGGAGATCGCAAACGAAAAGAAATATTGGTTAAATTTGGCTTTCGCCTTGGCTCGGCGATTGATAATAGACCTCTGACTTTTTCGGAGTTTGAGCAAAAAATAGGGCAGGCGATTTATGTCTCTGCCACTCCCGGTGTTTATGAGTGCAAAAAATCTGATGGATTTGTAACAGAACAATTGATACGTCCGACCGGAATTCTTGAGCCTAAAATAGAGGTTAGGCCGACAAAAAATCAAATCAATAATTTGATTGAGGAAATTAAATCGCGAATCAAAAAAAATGAGAGGGTATTGATTTTGACCCTGACTAAAAAGTTGGCTGAAGATGTGGCTGAACGACTTGCGCAAGGCTCAATTCGGGTTCACTGGATTCACTCGGAAGTCAAAACTCTGCTGCGCTCCGGGCTTTTAAGGGATTTACGGGAAGGAAAGGTTGACGTCGTGGTTGGGGTAAATTTGTTAAGGGAGGGCTTGGATCTTCCGGAGGTTTCTCTTGTCGCGATTCTAGACGCCGATAAAGAGGGGTTTCTGCGCAATCAAACTACATTAATTCAAGCCATGGGAAGAGCGGCAAGGCACCCGGGAGCAAGCGCGCTATTGTACGCCGACAGCATTACTTCTTCCATGAGGTCCGCCATCAAAGAGATAAGTCGCAGGCGCGTTATTCAGGATCAATATAACCGCGAACACTGCATTACGCCCAAGCCTATTTTCAAAGAGATCAGGGCGTGGCCGCCGGGAGAAGAACGGGCGGCTAAAACAGAGTTTGCCGCGATTAAAGACGTTAAATTATTACAAAAGGCCATGTCGGACGCGGTAAATTCTTTAGACTTTGAGCGAGCTGCTCGGTTACGCGACTTGATCAAAGAGATGAAAGATGATAAAAAGAAACCATAAAATTGTATGCCCATCACAAGATCCGCCAAAAAAGAATTGTTAAAAAACCTAAGAAATAAAAAAATAAACCTAGGGCACAAGAAGAAAATTAGAAGCATCCTCAAACAAATTGAGGCTTTTGTGTCTCAAAATAAAATCAAAGAAGCCAAGGCAGTGTTGCCTCTGGCATATAAAGAGCTTGATAAGGCGGCTAAGGTTGGAATTATAAAAAAGAATGCCGCCGCGAGGAAAAAGTCACGCCTTGCAGAGGCCCTAGGCAAACTGTCTTAAAGTATTGATAAAAACGGCACTGCTTCAGATTCCGGCAACAATAAAATCAATTGCGGCCTGGGGATCCAAAGTCCCTTTTTTAATTGCAATATCCGCCAAAAATATTCTCTTGTATGTCTTTTTTAGCTCTGCAAACGTAAAAAACTCGGCCAGCCTGCGTGTTTTTTGAAAAACATAAGGGTGCATGTCCGGCATGCTGCTGGGCTCCAAGGTCTTGCGTCCGGCGAGCATAGCGTCTTTTATCAACAAAAAGTTGCGGAATTGAAACGCCAACATGCTAAGAAGGTAAGAAGGAGAATCGCCGGCCGCCATCCTTTGACGCAAAACCGTAACGGCGGTCGTTCTATCTTTCGCTCCCAAAGCGTCTAGGGCTTCAAAAATGGCGCCTTCGGTGCCCAGACCGCAAAGGCGACCTAAATCCTCCATCCCTATTTTTTTGCGGCCGGCAAATGCCGCAAGTTTGCGCACCTCATGATCCAGTCTCCACGGATCTCCGCCGAACGAACCGATTAAGACGTCTACGGCGGCCACGTCAAGCCAAAGCCCCAAAGATTTTGCCTCTTGCGTAAGCCATAACTTAATGCTTTTGGTATTAAGTTTTGGATAGGCCCGGCACTCGGCATGTTTTTGTAAAAATAAAAACAGCGCATCCTTGGGGTCGGGATTTCTCTGGTCGTAAAACACAATGGTATCTTGCGATGCCGCAAGTGCATCGTTATTTTCAAGAATAAATTTTTTTAAATCCGGCGAGCTAAAAGGATCTGCAAAAATAATAAGCCTTCTGTCTGTTATTAAAGACGGTTGACGAAGTATGCCGTGGGATTCGCCGGGGCCCAACCTGCTGCATTCTATGCGGCTAATTAGGCCGCGAGAAGGGTATATTTTTTGGTATTTTAAAACAATCTCCCGCAGCGCCTTGCGAGAGAGATACGTGTTTGGACCGTAAAGGAAAATCGTCATCTTTCAAGAACAGATTTTACCTTGTTGACTATTTCGCTGGGAGTAAAATTTGCTTTCACTAGATAATCTGCTGCGCCCGCCCCGAGACCTCTCTCAATCTCGTCTTTCTGACCTAAATTGGAAAGAATGATCACGGGTATGCCCGCGGTGGCCGGATCGGATTTTATTTTAGCCAATACTTCAAAACCGTCTGCGGCCGGCAGTATAATATCAAGCAAAACCATATCCGGCTGCGTCTCTCCCGTTTTTTTAATACCCTCTTCGCCGTCTAAGGCCTCGACTATATCGTAACCTTCTTTGATCAGCTTCTTAGCTATTAGCTCTCTTAAAAAAGTATCGTCTTCTATGATAAGTATTCTTCCTGCCATATTGTAATGATTAAAATGTAATTTAGAAAGTTAGTTTATCGACCGATTATCTCGATAATTTTCTCTACCAGCTGATGGGGCTTAAGCTCCGTCTTGATAAATAATGCTCTCGCCCCAAGATCTATGGTTCTTTCGCTCGCTGCGTTCAAAGAGTCCGCTATGGCTACCACCGGAATGGTTTTAAGGGACGGATCTCTTTGCATCTCTTCAACGAGGGTCGGGCCGTCTTCGGCGATATCCAATAAAACCAAATTTGGACGGAGGTCGTAAACAATGCGTAGGGCATCCGCGAGGCCGTGGCTCGCGGTAATCTCGTATCCTTCCTGACTGAGCTTGCGCGTCAATATGTCCAAAAACACGTCTTCTTTTTCAACTATTAGTATCTTCTTTTGCGTCAAAATTCAACGGAACCCAAAAAGAAAAAACTGATCCTTCGTTTTCTTTTGAAGAAAACCATATTTTCCCCTTGTGAGCTTCTATAATTTTTTTTGAGATGTAAAGGCCCAAGCCGCTGCCTTCGGTTTCTTGGCGCACGGCGCTCGAAGCCCGGAAAAACCTTTCAAAAACTCTATGCTGCTCTTTTTGAGAAATTCCTATGCCCCGATCTTGCACCGCACAACGCATGCCGTTATTATTATATTCTACCACCACCTTAATCTCTCCGCCAGGATTGCTGTAACGCAATGCATTGTCTATGAAATTGGTAATCACCAGTTTTAGTTTTTCTGCATCAGCCTTTATTTTCGGCAGGCCTTTCCCGGGAGGATTAAAAATAAGCTTTATGCCGCGATGCACAGCTTCGTCTTGAAATGCATTAACTGTCGCCTCTGCGATATCTTCCAATCTCACCTCAGAAATATTATAAAGATACTCTCCGCCCTCTATTCTGGTAACTTCTAAAAGGTCGTTGATCAGATCGG
>CAYJUL010000035.1:0-7052 GCA_964373345.1 uncultured Candidatus Saccharibacteria bacterium | reverse complement strand
ATGATCTCCCTGATGCATAAAATGGTTAGCAGGAAAATGGCCATAGCGGTATAGAAGGGATTGACTTCGCCAGTCGCTATGATACGGACTATAGCCACGAGTCCCGTAACCGCCAGCAACGCGCAGAACATCCGTCGCATCCGCATTCTTCACCTCCTTATATTTGATTATAGCATGCCAATAAATATTTGTCAAGACATAAGACCAATTTCAATATCTTTGTCGCCCAACACGGAACGAGACGATATTTGGTTGGCATCGAAAGCGCTATTACGGCCCTGGGACTGGAAGCGTAATCATACAGGGGTCGGACCCTCGGAAACTCAATTAGAAAGAGAATTTCTGGAGTATTTGGGCGTAAAATACGCAATCTCTTTCAATAGCGGCCGGTCGGCGCTGATGGCGATTTTAAATTCCCTGAAAGAAGCAGGGAATTTATCCTCCGAAGCTTTAGCGAAGGAGGATGAGGTTCTACTTCAGGCGTTTACTTGCAACGCGGTGCCAAACCCAATTCTTTGGAAGGGTTTGAAGCCCGTGTATGTGGACGCCGACGAACACACGTTCAACATAGATATAGAAGATTTAAAGAAAAAAATTACCCTTCGACAGGCTCAGGGCGGGCACCCAAAAGCCGTAATAATTCAGCACACTTTCGGCCTGCCTGCCGATATGGATGAAATTCAGGAGCTCTGTCGCCAGCACAAGTTAGTTTTGATAGAAGATTGCGCCCATTCATTAGGTGCAACATATAAGGGACGAAAAGTGGGAACTTTCGGCAAAGCGGCCTTTTTTAGTTTTTCGCGAGACAAAGTGATTTCTTCTGTTTATGGCGGTATGGTCGTAACCGACGATGATGAGCTGGCAAAAAAACTGCGTGAATACCAACACAAAATTGGCCATCCATCTTATTGTTGGACAATGAGACAGCTTTTACATCCTATCTTAATGGGCTGGTTGGTTTTGCCGACTTATCGTATTTTGGGAAAATATCTTTTAATCTTTTTGCAGTGGTTTGGCATTCTTTCCAAAGCCGTTGATTGGCGGGAAAAACGCGGTCAGAAACCAAGCTATTTTCCAAAAAGGATGCCAGACGCGCTCGCTTCGCTCGCGCTCCACCAGCTGCACAAGCTCGAACGTTTTAATGCCCATCGAAAACAAATAGCTCAATTTTATTATGAGCGATTGCGCGCCGCGCCGTTTATTTTGCCAGAAGTTCCTTTAGACAAAACGCATATTTTTCTGCGATTTCCGGTAAGGCACCCCAAAGCCCACGAGATAATTAAAAAATGTTGGCAGGAAAATATCTTAATAGGGGACTGGTACACTACACCTATTGCTCCCTATGACACGAAATTAGATAAAATGAAGTATTCGGTAGGAAGTTGTCCGAAAGCAGAAAAATTAGCAAAAGAAACCTTTAACTTGCCGACCCACATCGGCATTTCAGAAAAAGAAGCTCAAAAAATCGTATCTTTTTTAACTAAGTATGGAGATTAAAGAAATCCAGGAAAAAAACATATGGGAGAATTTTTTACTGGGCTGTTCGGATAAAACGTTTTTGAATTCCTGGAATTGGGGGGAGTTTCAGCAAAAGATAGGAGGAAAGATCTGGCGGTTGGGATTTTTTGAAGACGATTTATTGGTCGCGGTGGCTTTGGTTGAGAAAATCAAGGCCAGGAGGGGAACATTCTTATTTGTCCCTCATGGGCCGAATATTCAAACTCAAAATTCAAAACCCAAAAGTCAAAACCACAACTCAAAAACCAAAACCGACATTATAAAAACACTACTTGGGAGGTTGGGGCAGGCGGCCAAAGGAGAGAAAGCTAATTTTATTCGGATTGCGCCGATTTTTGAAAATACGGAGGAGAATAAAAAAATTTTTGGTGAGCTTGGATTCCGCAACGCTCCCGCGCATATGCATCCTGAATTAACCTGGGAATTAGATATTACGCCGCCAGAAGAAGAGTTGTTGGGGCGTATGCGTAAAACCACGCGTTATCTAATCCGGCAGGCGCAGAAAAATAAAGATATAGAGATTGTTAAAAGCTTGGACGAAGAAAGCCTGGAACAGTTCCATAGATTATATGGGGAGACCGTTGATCGCCACCATTTTGTGCCGTTCTCGTCCTCATATCTTAAAAACGAACTTTCTTCTTTTAATTCGGATAGACAAATTTTGATTTTTCTGGGCAAGTACCGGGGAGAAGTTGTTTCCACTGCCGTTATAGTATTTTGGCAAAACGCCGGTTTTTATCATCACGGCGCATCATCCCAGCGCTTCGCCAGAATTCCGGTCTCATATCTTTTACAATGGGAGGCCATAAAAGAAGCTAAAATAAGAGGCTGCGATGTTTATAATTTCTGGGGAATAGCTCCGGAAAGCGATAAAAAGCCCCGCATAAATCCCTTCGGGATTATACGGGGCAGGCATCCGTGGACAGGGCTTTCGCTGTTTAAAATGGGCTTTGGCGGATACAAAAAAGAATATGTAAAAACGCAGGATTTGCCCTTGTCGTGGCGTTACTGGCCAATAGCTGTTTTTGAGGCCCTAAGGAAGAAAAAGAGGGGTTTGTAAATTACTTTATATGAGGCGACTGCGCAGATCCCACAGAGCAAAGCCAAAAAGGCATATATTGAAGAACAAAACTCTTTGGAGTTTTGTTCTTCTTGCGATATCGGTTGCGGCTTTTTCCTACGATTTTTTATTTGCCCCGTTTTTCCAGATAAAGGAGATTGTTGTTTCCGGCAACAAAGATATCGCGGCTTTTGACATTCAAAAGAGAGTTGCCGATGGGGCAAAGACGAATTTGTTTTTAATATCAACTCGGAGTATTTTTTTATTTCAGTCGGACAAAACAACAAATGCTCTGCTGGTTGATTTTCCGCAATTATCTTCAGCGTCTTTTAAGCGTCTGTGGCCCGACAGGATTGCGGTTAACGTTTTCGAGCGCGAAGCGGAAGGTCTCTGGTGCGAATCAGAAAAATGCTTTCTTTTAGACAAAGATGGAGTCATTTTTCAGGAATGGGCGAGCCAAGATGCGAATATCTTAACTTTGCGCAACACAGCGGACGACGTTGCAACGAGACTTGGCGGCGCAGTTTTATCCGCAGAAAAACTTTCTCAAATTTTAACCCTGCAAGATGAATTTAAGGCGTTTAATCAGGAAATTAAAGAAGTATTTTTTATGCCGGAGGATAGAATAAACATTAAAACAAGCGAAAATTGGGAAGTTTATTTTACGCTGCCCATAGACATTTCTTGGCAGATGACCCGCTTAAAACTGGTACTGGAAAAAGAAATCCCGGCCGAAAAAAGACCGGAATTGGAGTATATAGATTTGAGATTTAGCAAGGTGTATTACAAATAGCGGGCGTTTAGGGAATATTATACACGAATATGGAATTTCCGATCACGATCACGGGTTCGTATGGGAAGAGCCAGAAGAAATGGGTTGTTGATTCTCTGAATCCGGGAACGGGCAGCGCTTGGCCACCGCGTAGCAAAGTTGCAGATAATGTTGACAAATAATACAATGTATGCTATATAATATAATAGGAGGTGTAAGAAGATGCTCTTTAAAACAGAAACATCTATTTACAGACTTACCATTGCAGATCCGGTTGAGGTATTCGCAGAAACGGGCGTGTTTGATATTGGTTCTTTGTTGCGTCTAGAAAAAGTTTCACTTTTGCCGGGCAAGCAATCTAGTATTCAGCCAGGGGAAGTATTCTTTGGCAGCGAAGTCAGGATTAACAATTACTGTATGTCGCTGTTCTGGAGAGGCAGAGTCGAAATCACCACAAGTCCGATAGATTTATCAGAAGACACGGTAGCACTTCCTTTGGGACAGCTCACTTTTGAATAATGCAACAGAAAAAGGGCCTAGTGTTATAACGCTTGGTCCTTTTTGTTGTTTTGATGCCATCCTTGTTTAATCTTTCAGATGGGAGCATTAAGAAACAAAAAAAGTCCTGCGAACAGAATAGTTCAAGGGGCGTTTAGGGAATATTATACACGAATATGGAATTTCCGATCACGATCACGGGTTCGTATGGGAAGAGCCAGAAGAAATGGGTTGTTGATTCTCTGAATCCGGGAACTGGCAGCGCTTGGCCGCCGCGTAGCAAAGTTGCAGATACGGCAATCCATCCCTTCTGTGGCTCTTCCCATTTGAACATTTCAACCCTATCTCCCATATAATATTTTGGGTTGCCGCCTCCAAAGTAGGCGATTTTTATTTTATCTATATTATTTTCTTCAACAAATTTTGCGAGCCGTTTTAGATCTTGTCCCCAATCAAGGTTGGAATCTACCACGTAGCGCGAGCCGCCAGATGGCCCTCCGGCAAGTTCATTAAAGTAAGAGAGAAAATTCGGGTATACCATGATAATATTTACCGCCTGCCATAAAATCAGAGCGCCAACAAATACGTATTTAATTACGTAGTTAACATTCGCAGAAAACATTCTAATATTCTGCAGAATATTAGAATGTTTTTCTTGCGATTCTTCCCCTTTTTCTTTTACCCATTGCGTTGTTGACCAGGCAACTAATGCGTAGACAAAAGGAAGCGTGGGCAGGAGATGGCGCATTCCAATATTTAGATTGCTGGCCAGGGACGCTGCCCAGTAAATTACAAGCCAGAGTAACATTGCAAATTGCGCAAAATGAGCAGAGGTCCAAACCTTAAGCCTTTTTAAGCTCTCTTGCCACGGAGGTTTTTTAATGGCGATTGCCATTCCAACAAGCGCCCATATGGTTAGGAAATGAAAGGCAAGCGGTTCTTTAAGAATATAGACAGCCGGAAAATATTTGATCCAACCCTTGTTAGAAACTTCTCCCATAAAATAGGTAGTGTTGCCGCCGGATGCTCTTTGCGTTGCCATATCAACGCCGAGCATATAATAACCCCACGGCCTCAAGAGGTCGTTTTGCGAGAGAAAAGTTGTAAATGGAATTACAATGGGTCCTGCGGGATGTCCGCGCGTAAAGAGGTTTACATAAACGAGTTGGAGTTCCTTTGGCAGATTTTTTGTATGGAATGCGTAAACCGGCCAAATGAGAATCCAGGCCACAGCGATCACGACCGCAAATTTTGCACACAAAAGCAAAAAGTTTTTCAGTTTTTGTTCTTCAATTTTTGTAAGCGTCCAGAAAATTATAAGCAGTCCGAAAAAAGGATAGAGCAAGACGAGGTTGAACTTTATAAGTTGGGCTACGCCGAAAGCGAGACCTGCGAAAATTATGTTTTGAGGCGATGGCTTTTTAAGGAATCGCAAGAAAAACGCTGTTGCCAGTATGGCGCCGAAGGCGGCCCCAACGTCGGTGGTTACAAGCCGTCCGTGAGCTAGGAGGGTGGGAGAGAGGGAATAGAGGAAAAGAGTTAAGAGCGCTGCGGCGTTGCCCCACAACGATCGAATCCAGAAGAAAAGAAAGGCGCCAAGTAAAAGCATTACCGCAACCATCGGAATTCTACCCCAGAAAATAATTTTATCAGCGTCGTTGCCGGAGTTATATAGAAATTCAGTCCCAAAATCCCATTGGCCATTTAGGTCTTGAGTCCATGCTTTTGTGTTTGCGGGAAAATTAACGCCGCCAATAAACAGTAGGGGAAGCGCCGCTAAATCTTTAATCAGCGGAGGATGTTCGGGGTTTATTCGCATATCCTTTTGCGCGAGATAGGAATATCCGGCTGGCAAATGGGCGAGTTCGTCCATGGTCGCAGAATCTCCAGACATACTGAAAACCGAAAGCATGCTCATTAGGGCGAGAAGAAGAAAAGCGGCGATATTTATAAGTGGTTCTTGATACTTCGACATAGCTCAGTATCAACCCCGAGCGACGCCGCGGGGTTGACAAGATTTTAATAGCATGCTATAATATAAATAGAAAGGAAGGAGACAAAGATGAGGCAAGGCATGATTGTCCGGAGGATTTCTCGCAGGGAGTGTCCATGGCTGGAAAGGGATCTGCGACCCGGAAGTGTAGTCTATAAGTACGGTGGTCCGACTTACGGCGTGATCGCGCGCGGGATCGCTGTAAGCGACCGACCGGGCGAGACCCCCTTTTACGAGGTCCCCCTGGATGCCGTAGAGTGGGCGGCATAGGAAACACCGTCGTAGCCAAGGGCAAGTCCGAAAGGCCTACCTTCCAGGTGGGCTCTTTTGTTTATAACTCTATTTTAAATATCATTATTCCGTCTTCTGTCGTGATCGTGCCTCGTGGAAATCTGCGGGCAAGTTCATTAAACAGGATTTCATCTGCTTTCATTGGCACGATGACTGTATTTTGCAGGTTTGGTATTTTATATAATTCTTCCGGGCGCAGATAAGTGGATTGCGGTTTTTCAGGATGCGTCCATTCCATAAACATCACCGTCTGGGTCGGCATTGGGAGGCCATCGGGAAAGGGCACGGCTACGCCAGGTTCATTTACGATAACATATTTTTGGACATTTTCCGGAAGCGAATTAAGGTAGTTTCCGATTTCAACGTAGTGCGCGGTAAAAGCGCCTTGGACATTTGGGTTTTTGGCCCATTTAACGAAATAGCCATAGTAGCCGGAGAAAGCTACGGAAGACAGAAAGACACCGACAACGACAATTAACACTTTTTTATTTTTAAGGCTCCGATCAAATAGATTATAGGTTGCCATAGCGCCAATGGCAGATAAAATATACACCGCGGGAATCACGCCGATGACGCGTAGAGCATGCGGCAGGCCCTCATAAGTCAGGGCGCCGGGGAGAAGCATTATGAAAAACCAAGCCAGCAATAGCAAATAGCCAATGGCAAATGGCAAGCCGCCAGTTTTTAAAGATCCCAATATTTTTTTTACCGAAATTGCGGCTCCAACGAGAAATAAGATTCCTACCGGCCAGAAAAGTTGCGGCTGACCTGGAAAATTGTGTCGCCAGTTCGGATCGCCGTAGATGTTGAACATCGCGAGATGTCTGATAAAACTTTCACCGAAGGCTTTAAGCGGATTTTCCTGCGCAAAGACGGAAATAGGAGTCGCCCGCGAGGCAAAGTATTCGGGATTTTGCAGG
>CAYJUL010000034.1:0-7695 GCA_964373345.1 uncultured Candidatus Saccharibacteria bacterium | reverse complement strand
TAATTAACACAACGACGCATAACCTTGTTGCTCAATACGATGCAGGAGACGACTGTCGCCGCTTTTAACGATAGTGCCGCCCGCAATAACGTGTACGAAGTCCGGCTTCAAAAACTTTGCGATACGGGAAGTATGGGTAATTACCAAGAGAGAAGTTTTTTGCGATTTTTTCAACTTTGTTATCGCTTTCGCAACGGCCCTTAAACTATCCACGTCAAGACCGGAATCTATCTCGTCTAAAATGGCGAGTTTGGGTTTTAAAGCTAGTAATTGCAGAGCTTCCGTTTTCTTTTTTTCTCCTCCCGAGAACCCCCAATTAAGATAGCGATCCGAAAATTCTTTTCGCATTCCTAAGGTCTCCAAGGAACGATTCACGCCTTTTGCAAATCCGGACGGATTTACTCTTTCGCCGAGCACCCCTACAACGCTTAAGCGCAAAAAAGTGCAAAGTCTTATACCCTCAAATTCCAGAGGATTTTGAAAAGCAAGAAACAAACCAATTTTTGCGCGCTCCTCCGGCAAAAGCTTGGTAAAATTTTTTCCGCGGAACATAATAGAACCATCCGTAATCGCATAATTGGGGTGGCCCGCCAACGCAAAACCCAAAGTGCTTTTGCCGGCGCCATTGGGTCCCATAATAAAATGGGTCTGGCCCGACCCGATTTTTAAATTGACTCTCTTTAGAATCTCCCTGTCCCCGCATTTTACGGACAAATTTTTTATTGAAAGCATTGAAGAAGTATACCAGCGCAATCCTAAGATGTCAAAGATTGTTGGCTTAGCTGAATGAAAAAAGGCCGGAATGAATCCGCCTGCGATGGCAACAAGTTTTGACCGCCCTGTTTAGTTTAATCCGAATTTTCTGTTTTACTCAATAGCGGGCGGAATGCTCCCGGCGCCCTTCATCCACCTGCCGTATTCGCAATCCTCGCTGTGAGTAGGCGCGGCATCGCCGCGAAGCAAATTAACGGCTTCGGCAAAAAGTCCTTCCACTTCGGACGGGTCCGTATCTATAACATGCAGTTCTTTGCGGAACGGCAATCTGTCCTCAAAACCGTTTTCTTTATCCACGATATAAAAAGCAAGGCATCCTTTGCGCGGGGTTTGGTAGCCGTTCTTTTCCAAAAGATAAGTGTAAACGTCAAGCTGCAGCTGAAATCTGTCGTAGATCTTGGCAATCGCGCTGCCCGTTGACTTATAATCAAGGGGCGCAAGCTTACCTCCAGCAAACTCCAGAATATCGTCAACCGCTCCGAAAATCGTAGCGTCAAGATTGGAATCGTAATACCTTATTCCTTTAAAGTTATTCCGCCATTCGTTAAGAAGCGCCTGATTGGAAAAAAGTTTTGCGGGAATGTTGTTGATCGTCAGCAAAGGATGAGATTCGCCGCGCGCCCTATAACTGTCAAATTCCTGTTTTAATAGAACATCAACCGCCATGTTAAGCGCGTATGGAAATGGCTGGGGGCGCTTGATGCCCCACTTTTTTTCCAGCCAAAAACAAAGACGGCAGTTTAAATAAAGACCAAGGGAATTCGGCGAAAGTTTAATCTGTGGTTGGGACTGCATCTTTTATATATAATCACCTTCCAACGCCTCTTGCAAGTTAAAAATTTATCCATAATTAAAGCGCCGCGCGAAAGGTTTGAAATAGGACTTTTTGCATCCGCATTTTCTGGCGGTGCAAATTGTGCGGCCGTAATCAATTAAAAGATAAGAAAGCTTATGCCAATGGCGTCTGGGAAAAAGTTTCATCAGATCCTGCTCTATTTTTTCCGGATCTTTTTCTTTTGTCCAGCCAAAGTGGCGAGAAAGACGGCGCACGTGGGTATCAACGGCTATACCTTGCACTATGCCGAAAACGTTGCCCAAAATAATGTTTGCGGATTTGCGGCCGATGCCGGGGAGTTGCGTCATTTCGGCCATTTCGCGCGGCAATTTTCCGCCGCATTTGTCGCGAATTATTTTAGCCGCGGCAATTATATTTTTTGCTTTGGCCTTGTAAAATCCTGTTGGCCTGACTTCATTTTCAAAAGTTTTTAATTTAGCCGAGGCAAAATCATTGACTGTTTTATATTTTTTAAAAAGGGGTCCGATTACTTCGTTAACTTTTTTATCCGTGCACTGGGCCGAAAGCACTACTGCCGCCAGAAGCTGAATCGGATTGCCGTATTTTAAGGCGATATGCGCGGCAGGATTATGCTTTTCCAAAATCTTATACATCTTAAGGGCCGTTTTTTTATTTTGAAAAGAAGTTTGCGCGGTCATATTGTCTTGCTTAATTTTACACTACGCGGCAATAAATAAAAAGGCGCCGTTGGGGCGCCTCTATCTTATGAGTTCCGGGACTTCTTTAAGTATTGCCTCTATCTCTTCGTCTACTTTATACGAAGGATTGGTTTCGAGCCAGAGAAGATACTGTTCCCGCGTGGTCCAAACGTAATCAAATATCGCGCCCGGCCTTAAAAAAAGCGGGGCAAGCAACGGACGAAATTGCAAGACTCCCATTTCCCTTAAAAATCTTTTCCTTTCCAGCAACTCTTCTTTGTTATCCGCAACATATTTAACAAGGCTCTTAAAAGAGGTGAAAACTTTTGCAAACTTGGTCAGGCCCGCACCCATAATCTCTTTGACGCTGGGCGGATAATCGCCCTTTTCCAGTTCGCACATCACATCATAAACCCAGTCATTCATGTCTTTTCTGCGGCCTCGTATAACCAGCAAAATAGGTATACCGCATCTTGCAGCGCAGTAAAGCTCGTCCAGCGTTCCGCCTTTCTCAACCCCAATGGGCCAATAAAGAACGACGAAGTCGGAGCTTAAAACGCCAAGAGCAATATCCAGCACTCTGATTGTCCACATTTGCTCATGGAACTTTTTCCACTGACCTGTTTCTTTCCACTTGCTTCGTTCGGCTATAATCTCCTCAACCTTTATGTTGGGGTTTCTTTTACGCACAATAATCTCTTCCAAGGAATTTGGATTATAGCCATCAACGTCTACTGCGGCAAACAGACGATTGATATATCTACGCCACGCCTCTCCGAGACGCCAGGCATATTGAATCGGACCTATGTAATAACAGGTAAGCTTATCCTTTTGATCGCTCTTGCGGGCTGTAGTCATCTTTGCGGCACCTTTCCGGGACAACTCCATATTTTGTTTTTAAGAATGGGCTAAGTCCCCTACTGCTTATTATCAGAAAACAATTTAAAAAGCAAAAAAGAGGAGGGCGGTGAAGCTTAACTCTACTTGCCCTCCCCAAAAGGAGACGCCGTGCGCCTCCGCAGAACTTTTAAAAAACTATGCCGAAAAAACTATGCCGCTATTGCGATTGCGGCCAATACGGCCAAATGAAACGTCTGATCAACTCCGAAAAGCAGAATCGTCCAGAGCGTCTCTGAAACCTCGTTTTTATTTACGCGCTTTATTTTCTCCAGCCACCAGAGTTCAAATACGCGGCGATCAAGCATCATATGGGAGGCAAGCAACAAAGCCAGCCACCACAACGATACGCCGTAGAACCACAGGGCCGGAATAAAGCCGAGCGTGTAAATCAAAGAGTGCACCAAAAGAGGCAACCATTTTTTATCCTTGTTTGCGGCTTCCCAAGAAGTCTGAAAAAGCCAATCCATTATAAAATGCGTCGTGATAAGAGCGCCGAAAAATGGCAGCATATTTTATTCTCCTTTCATAAATAATTAAATGTTGCGGTTGTGATTTTGTCTATTAACGTTCTGATAATAGCCTACCACATTAAGCTATTCTGACAAGCGTTTTTTTTGGCCGCGCATTATTGTACGAGGTTCACCTCGTACAATAACGGCTTCTTGCGCAAAACTTAGGGGGAACGATTCGAACGTTCATAGCCACCTCTTCATCCCGCCATGGCGGGACAAGAAGAGTGAAGTCCTGTTTGCCCCGTTTGATGAACGGGGCAAACCACGCCAAATTCAATGCCTAGCGGCGAAGCCGCGAGGCAACTTCTGACGTTTGTACTACTTGGCTGGCCACCCTGATCTAGTACCAAAACCGGGGTGCTTTTCAAGGGGATTTCGGGGCCGAAAGTAGTGTCTCATCGACCCGCCCTGGTCGGAGTCCTAACATTAAAACTTCCTGTACATTTCTATCGTATTATCGATGAAACCATATTTATGGTAAATGCGCTGCGCTTTTTTGTTTGTTGTGAGTACATCCAATCTCGCGTGAGTGCATCTTTGCTTCTTAGCTTCTCGTATGAGGGCCCTGAATAATGCCCTGCCCAAACCGAGCTTCCTATAGGGCTCTTGCACAAACCAATCTTCTATCGTAGCTTGTTTGTTGAGCACTCGATCTGGCTTACCAATCAATCGCGCGGCGCAATATCCCACGAGCTTTCCATTAATATCCGCAACGAAAACAATAAACTTTTTCTTGCTTATATAATCATTGACGCCACGCGAAAATGTCTTCTTGGGATTTTTATATTTATGGAAGGGTTGAAGATTTCTGGGAACTAAATTCTCTTTATTGTAACGATTAAACTCCCAAAAAAGTTTAAGTAATTGTTTTTTATCGGATTTTTGTAATTTTCTAATCATTTTTGTATAGCAAGTTATTGGGCTAACTTCAAAATGGCACCAAATGCGCTTGGCAACTCCATTATTCCATTGTCTCCGCTAAAATGCTTCTTATCATGCTCAATAATTACCTCGGCATCAAGTTTTTCTTTAAATAAATCTCCGTAATGCAATGATATAAAGGGGTCATTATCCGAATGGATTGCCACAAACTTTGGGCAATGGGACTTTATTTTTTCCCAGTCTATCGGTTTCGTAAAAAAACTACTCAGCTCCTCATATCCTAAATTAGAAGTAAAACCCGCAACAAAAACTACACCGCCAACTTTTTGGTTTTCTTTTAAGGATTCGAGATATCTAAGAATTGTTATACAACCCAAGCTATGCCCAATAAAATAGCACTCTTCGTCCGGAGCCATAACGATATCAGCTAAATGTTTCACCCACGCATCCACTTTCGGGTGGTTAGTATCCGGCATAGCCGGAACAAAAACTTGAAATCCTTTTGCCTCCAATTCTTTCTTGAACCAAGGCCGCCATCCTTCCTCCGGATAGCCCTCCCAGCCGTGAATTAAAAAAACTCTTTTCATATATATAAATTATAGCCTAATTTCTTTCTCCAGCCACGGGATATGCTCATGCTTGCGCCTCCACCATAAATCCTCCCAGATATAATGCACTGCGAGCTGTTTATATTTGCCATATCGCTCAAAATACTTCAACAGCTTTTTCACCGGCACAGGATTATCGGGATTACGATTGAAAAACAGCTTTGAGTATATTTTCTGTTCCCAGGGCGAAATATGATTGAAAAAATCCCAGTGGTGAAAAACATCAAAGAGCAAATACCAGACGGTTGCCGGGCCTACTCCATATAATTTCAGCAATTCAGCCATTTGCGTTTCCCTATCCTTGGCCCTTAATTCTTTTTCGTCAATCAGGCCTTGTGAAAAATAATCATCAATCTTCTTGATTGATTTCGCGCGGTAGCCTACTTTCAATGCCCGCAACTCGTTCTCGCTTACCTTTTGCAACCGCCCGGGACTCCAAAAACACCACAGTTTTTTGCCGTCAAATTCAAGCAAAGTCCCGTAATTTTCCAGAAGCGCCTTGAACATTTGGACAGACCGACGCACCGAAGCGTTTTGCAGCACAATCCCGATTATTAAATACTCGTATAGCGAGCTTGGATGGCCCGGACGCATACCGCGCCATTTCTTTAAAATCGGGGCCAAAAACGCATCTTTTTTGAACGTTTCGTAAAACTCCTTCAAATCAAGATTAAAATTGTATAGATATTTTATTTCCTCAATGAGCGGGGCGATAAAGCCGCCGGGAAGCTTTTCTTTGGCGTATATTCTGATTTCAACCAGCGGCTTGCTAATCGTTCTTTTGTTGGAAAATTTTATGCCGAGCGGCTTCCCTCTCCAATTCCACGTTTGCCAACGGACGCCCGGCTCCCAATAATTATCCCCTGACGTAAAATGATCCGGCTTGTGAAAAGTCGGATCAAATGCGAACGGGCTCGTGGGTTTCACCCTGCAAATTTTCTGCAGTTTTAATGATTTTGGCATAACTTAACTAACTTTTTGTACGACCATTACCAACCTATGGCGCGAAAGCGTAATTCCCCTATCTTAACGCAATTGAATATTCCCGTCTGAAAATACTATAGATATATGTTGCCACAAACCACCAAATCTTTGCTCGTTGTCTAGAAAGTATTTCTTATAAATACTTTCTCTTTCAGATAAAGAATGCCAAAACGTAGACGCATAGGTGCAGTCAATGAGCAAAGTCATTTTATCATCGGATTTATATCGTTTGTTTTCAAACGATTTTCCTAAAAGTTTCTCCGCGCAATCCGCTTCGGAATGACCACGTATGTCGCAGTATATCTCATCCCCAGATGTTTTCTTTCTAATTTTCCCGATTAATGCTGTATCGCCGTATGTAATTTGGTATTCAACTCCATCGTATGCTACATCGCAAGGTTCTTGGCAAGGTTTTTGCGCCTCCGGACCCATACCGCGATATAACGCTAAACCCGGCTGGAATTCCTCACCCTTGTTTTCAATAAATTTTCGCAGGGTTTGCGCCTCCTCTTCTTGTCGTGTTGCTTTTTTTAACATTTCGACTGCAATACGAATACAACTTTTTGGTCAATTCAGCATTTTACTATGGGCACGCATACATAAGAGACCCGCCACTACCACAACTACCCTTTGGTTGAACATTTATAATACCTATAGATTTTGTATAAGATTTTCCGTCAGCAGTTATGGCAATACTTGCTGATCCACCACCACAACAATCTACAATTTTAGTTGGTTGTGTTCGATAAACAATAGTTCCTCCGTAATCCGAAATATAAACTCGGTTGTTTATCTTAACTTCTTTGTAGGAAAGAATTTGCCCATTGCTAAGTTTTGTTTTAATTGTGACGGTCGCATAATCTACGCCGTCATTTATAACGGTGTCCTTATCCGAAAAAATCTCGGCAACAAAATGAGGCAAGGCAGAAAAACTGCCGCTTTTCTTTGAAAAACCAGCTTCATTCAGCGCAGTAATATCATACAAATAATTCGTATTCGTATCCGATCCTAAATCCATTATATTTACTGAATGTATAGTTGAAAATTGATCTGAACCAAAAACCTTAGATGAAAGATTATTTTTATAAATAAAGACCTTAGACTCCGCTGGTTGAGTTGTCTGCCATTCAATTTTTACAGAGTCTCTACCTAATGTGATATTTACAGATATAATCTCAAGTTTATTTGAAATTTGTTGAATTGAAGAAGTCGCCTGAGTAGTTGAAATTTTTAAACTTTCAACTGCTTGTTGCTGGACAATAAGTTGTTTTTGAAGTTCTTCTACTTGTTGCGTTAAAAGAACAATAAGTTGTTTTAGTAATACGATAAGCTGTTGATTTGAGGCGGATGTACTATCGTTTATTTCAGCCTTTGCTGTTGGGCTACTAAAAATAACCGTAATAACAAAAACAACAAGCACAAACCATTTAAAATTTATTTTGTTTTTAGGGTGTTTCATGGACTTATTCGTAAAAACTTTTATCTGCGCATTCAACGATGTAAACATAGTGTTTCATACGGCACTTCGTCGCTAAAGCTCC
>CAYJUL010000033.1:0-7805 GCA_964373345.1 uncultured Candidatus Saccharibacteria bacterium | reverse complement strand
GTCAGGTGCCTAAAGGGAAGTCCATTCCACAATTTCCTGAGAAAATTGTCTTTAGTCGTGAAGCGTTTGGAGATATGATATTGGCCTGTAAGTTGTGTCCGGTTGAGGTTTCCGGCCTGCCCGAAATTTGCAAAGAAGGCGTAAATTATGTCATTCCGGAATTAATCATCCCCGAACAAATATGTGATTTTGAGAGCACCTCATTGACGGATGAAGCGATGCGTAACGCTTTCTTGGAAGCCGAAGCCAGAGGCAAAAACATAAGCAATTATTTTTGTTGGTGGCACAGTCATTGCGGCGGCAAGGCCTACTTTAGCGGGACAGATGAGGCCGCTATCCGCGGTTTTTCACGCTATCTTTTGGCGGCAAACCAATTTTCCGAGCGGCCCAAAGACATAGTTGGTCCATGGATAAGCATAGTTATGAATCGCAGTGGCAAGGTTTTGACAAGATGCGACTTTGCAAGACCGCGCAAACACATGTTTATCAGGTCGGAACTTGAGCCCGGGGCGGACGGAAAAGAGGTAATGGCTTATATGAATCGCAACAGAGAGAGAATGCGGGAAATTATTCATTCAAGAGTTCGGGTTAGGCTCCCAGACGGCACCGTTCTTAGCATGGATGAACTTGAGCGATTGCTGGCAGGAGGCGGTATAGGGCCATGGGAGACATCTTAAAGGAAATAGTTTTGGTTGGGGCGGGGGGCATAGGCAGTCATACGGCTCTGGCTCTCGCGCGGACCGACCTTGACAAGCTTACGATTTATGATCCGGACGCCGTGGAGAGGCATAACGTAGATAATCAAGTTTATCTGCCGGGAGACGTAAGAAAGGCCAAAGTTAAGGCGCTTGCGCGATACCTTCGCGGACTGAATTATTCTCAAGACAGGATTATCTTGAGGCGGGAGCGCGTTGACGAATCAGCCGTTTTAAGAGGCATAGTCATAGCGGCCGTTGACGACCTGCCGGCGCGCCTTGTCGTATGCAAAGCCGTTTTTCCGGGAAACCCAAAATGCAACTATTCTCCGTTTTTGATTATGCCGGGCGCTTCTCAAAATGTCGGCATGATTTATGTTTTCAACCCCAATGATCCGGACCAGAGAAAATCATATACGGATATTTATTTCCCGGAAGGGAAGATGAATCAAGATGCGCCGGCCGCGTGCGTTGATCCGGAGCTGGGACCGGTTTTCGCGGGCTGCATAACAAAAGTAATTAAGAAACTATGGGGGGGATGGATACCTCTTCAGTTGTTGCGCATTGAAATTGACTTCGGCGACTTGACAGAGATCCAGACGAGGTATATATAAAAGACGGTAAGCTTAAAACAGAAAAGGAGACAGAGCGTGATGCAGAAAACTAAGAAAGGCCAGCATTCCAGCGATGACGACTCGGATGACGAAATAGAAATCACGGTAAGATTTCTGGGGCGGCCCAAAGAAACGCTTCGTCTTCCCAGGGGCACGCGCCTGAAGGATTTTCTGAAGTCTAGAAAAGTAGAAATTGAAGGCCTAACCTTTTACTACAAAGGCAAGAAATTGGCGATGACTAGCGATGGAGATTTGGAGGAAAATCCGGAGCTTGAAGATGGCGCGGTTCTTGAAGTGTTAAACGCAGTAGTGCTCGGAGGCGAAAGATAAATAAATAAGTCAGTAAGCTCCTCTTTTTTCATAAGAGGAGCTTTTTCATTTGTCTTGCTTGACGGCCGAGCGTGTAAATGCTAGTTTTCAAAATCCAAGATCTTTTACATATCAAGGAGGCATAAGGTGTTTGATATGCTGTCCGGTGTGCCGTTATTTTCCCAGGGCGCCGACAAAGCTTACAATGCCTTGAAGTCTATCAATGAAGACGATAGCGGTTTAAGAAAATTTGCAGAAAGGGTTGGCCGGGCCCTTACCGTATTTGAGGCCGGTTTTTACGACGAGAGTAAGCCGGTAGGATCTTTTCTGTTCAGGGGTTCTCCGGCAGCGCCATTCAGGCTTATTGCCGAGGCGTTGGGCAGAGAATGGTTTGGCGGAATGCCGTTTGACGGAAGTCCGCCCTATATCTTTGTTGACTGTGCGGCTTTTTCAGCTTCGTATCCCGGAGTTTTAGCCAGACTTACGGGACCCTTGCCCCAAGATTCACTTGGCCGTCAGGGTACGCCTGTTTTCGCCAGCCTTTACCGCCCGCATTTTTATGTGCGGGGGGGCGACAAACTCGCCAAACTATGGTCATGGCGGGAGTGGTTTTTGCGAGATTGTAAAGAAGACATACAGGGGCTCAAAAACAAGCCGCATTTTTATGCGGAGATAGATAATATTTGTTCAAGAGAAGAAGAGAATCATTATCAGCGGTTGGAAGCGGAGGAGCCTTTTCGGGGTCTCGTATTGTTTGGCAATGCGGATAGGGCTGGATCGGAATTGGCAGAACTTATCCGTCAGATCATCAGGCAGGGCAAGGTAGCCGTTTTGCCGGGCAGCATGGTGAATTTTTCAAGGAGCATACTTTTGTTGGGCGTTCATACCGACGTTTCGCTGGGCCCCTTGGGTCTGCCTACAAAAGACGAAGCGATGAAAATTCGGAAAAGCTACAGAGGCGAAGCCTATAAAAGAGCAAGGCGAGAGATGTTAGGGCAATACCCCTTAATGGGCTTTGTTCAAGACATAGGAGAAAATGTTTTTCTCGTAGACAACCGTAATTTATCCAGTCAGCGTTTTCAACTCATAAAAGAGTTGGAAGGCCTAAGCCAAACTCTTTACTCCCTTGGATTGCGATTTGAATGTTCGGCAAAACTTATTGATTTTGTATGCAGGGATTCGTTTGATGCGGTTCTTGCGGCCTATACCGACACAAGGTTGCATAATAGCCTTAGGCGATATGTGTTTTATCCTCTGGCTAGGCTTGCGTTATCGGGCGCATTGAATGAGGGCGATTCTCTCTATATTGACCTGCGCGATCAAGATGGTTCTGCCGAAACGCTGGTTCGTAAGACGAGACAGGGAGAGGGCGCGGTCATTACGAAAAAGGATTTTGACTCTATCGCTCTTGCCAACAACGCCGGAGCGCGCGCCGTCAAAAGCATGGCGGACATAGAAGGCGACAAATGGCTTTTAAGGGTCCACGAAAGGGCAGAAGCGGCCCTGAAGCGTATTGCGGGCTTGCCATAAATGATGCCCGGGAATCAAAACCCCGGGCTTTTTACTTAGAAAACAACAATAGTGTTATTATAGCGAGTAGTGCGCTCGATATAAAAAAAAGAGATGTTAGCAATACCAAAACCACATCAATACTGGCTTAATATTAGTAGATCGCGAGACTTAACCGATATCCGTGAAAGAATCCTATATCGCTTTTTTGAGATTTTGCCCGGATTTTTATCGTGGGGCACTTTTTTAATTCTATTCGTTATGTCCTGGCTAAAACCCGTTTGGGTGGCCGTATTTATTATCTTATTCGTTATCTATTGGTTTTTACGCACTGCGTACTTTTCATTTCATTTGCGATCCGGCTATTTTAAAATGCGCCAACACGAACAAATCGATTGGATGAATAAGGTTAAAAGTATTGCAAATTGGCGTGATATATACCATTTAGTTGTTTTTCCGATGCACAAAGAACCTTTGGAGCTTGTGCGGAGCACTTTTTACGCCTTGCTTAATTCCGACTACCCGAAAGACCGGATGATTGTAGTGTTGGCTTGCGAAGAGAAAGTAAGGGATGAAGTCGTGTTAACGGCCGAAACCATAGAAAGAGAGTTCGGAGACAAATTCTATAAATTTATGACCACATGGCATCCAGCCAACATTCCCGGCGAAATAGCCGGAAAGGGCGCCAATGAATCATGGGCGGCGAGAGCCGCTAAAGAAAAAATTATTGATATCAACGGAATCGGTTACGACAATATAATTTTTTCTTCATTTGACGTTGATACGGCTGTTTTCCCTAAATATTTTAGCTGCCTTGCTCATTATTACTTAACTCTGCCCGGGGCGGCTCGCGCGAGCTTTCAGCCCATCCCTCTTTTTATCAATAACATTTGGTCGGCTCCTTCTTTTTCACGAATGTTTTCTTTTTCTTCTACTTTTTGGCAAATCATGAATCAGGAAAGACCGGAAAAAATCATTACTTTTTCTTCGCATTCAATGAGTTTCAGGGCTCTTGTTGACGTGGGCTTCAAGCAAACCAATATTGTCTCCGACGATTCCCGTATTTTTTGGCAGTGTTTTCTTTTTTACGACGGCGATTACAGAGCTTATCCGGTTTATTATCCGGTTGCCATGGATGCCAATGTAGCGAGGTCTTTTTTGCAGACGTTGAAAAACTTATATCTGCAGCAGCGCCGTTGGGCTTATGGCGTAGCCGATATCCCGTATTTTCTATTCGGATCCGTTAAAAACAAGAGAATTCCGTTCGGCCAAAAACTTGCATTAACCTTTGAGCTTATTGAGGGACATTGGTCGTGGGCGACGGCGCCAATAATGATTTTTTTCTTGGGCTGGTTGCCTTTATTGCTGGGCGGGGATGCCTTTTCGCACACCTTGCTTGGATATAACTTGCCTCGCACCGTAAGCATAGTGTTGACGCTGGCCATGCTAGGCTTGATTAGCTCTGCGCATCTGGCTATGCATATGTTGCCGCCAAAGCCTCCGCAATACCATCGCTTGAAATACATATTTTTATTTCTAGAGTGGCTTCTGTTTCCCTTAATAATGATATTTTTTACCGCGATTCCGGCAATAGATGCGCAAACGCGCCTGATGCTGGGCAGGTACATGGGTTTTTGGCCGACGCCGAAGACAAGAGCCTCTTAGTTTTTTAGAATACGCTTCATGCGGGCCGATAAGCTAATAAGTTATTCCAGGTGTATTCTTTCTCTGAATTTTTCTATTTCCGTTCTCAGCAGCGGATATTTTTTTAAATAGGGGTCCTCGGTTAAAGTCTCTTTTGCCGCTTGTCTGGTTTTTTCAACCAGTTTTAGATCTTTCAAAGAATCCATTACAAGGTCGGGTATTCCCCATTGGCGCGAACCCGAAAAATCTCCCGGACCTCGTATGCTTAAATCTTTTTCCGCAAGCTCAAAACCGCTGTCATGCTCCAGAAGGGCTTTCAGTCTTAATTTCGTTTTTTGGGCAGGGGATTCTGTCAATAACAGGCAATAGCTTTGATGCTCCGCCCTGCCGACTCTGCCGCGAAATTGATGAAGTTGGGCAAGACCAAACCTCTCTGCTCCTTCGATCATCATTACCGTTGCGTTTGGAACGTCAACGCCAACCTCTATCACTGAAGTTGAAACCAGAATGTCAATTTTATTTTTTCCGCCCCCGGCGGAAAAATTTCGCATTGTTCTTTCTTTTTCCTTCACCCCCATTTTACCGTGCAGCATACCCACCCTTAAATCGGGAAATATTTCTTTGGACAACTTTTCGTATTCCGCCTTTACCGCTTTCGCCTCGCTCCAGCCCAGAATGTCTTTCTTGGTTTCATCAATTTTTAATTTTGTATTTTCATTTTGACTTTTGAATTTTGAGTTTTGACTTTCTATTCTGGGACATATAACAAATACCTGCCGCCCTCCCCGCGCCTCTTTCCTTATAAACTCGTAGGCTTCTTCTCTGAATTGAGGCAAGATTATTTTTGTAATTATTTTTTTTCTGCCTTTCGGCAATTCGTCTATCAAAGACAAATCCAGGTCGCCGTATAGTGTAAGCGCCAGGGTGCGGGGGATGGGGGTGGCGGTCATAGATAAAAGATGCGGTATTTTAATTTGACCCGCGCCCCGAGTTAAAAGCTTGGCTCGTTGTTTAACCCCGAACCTGTGTTGCTCATCAAGCACCACCAGTGCCAGATTTCCGAACGTCACCTTATCCTGAATGAGGGCGTGAGTGCCTATTAAAAGCGGCATTTTTCCCATTCTGGACTTTTCCAAAAGTTTTGCCCGAGAAATTTCAATTATTTGGTTGGGAAGTTTTTTGGATATAAAATAATCCGTTTTGCCCGTGAGAAGACCCACATCAACCTTAAATTTAGCCAATAATTGGCTTGCCGTTTGAAAGTGCTGTTTGGCCAGGATCTCGGTCGGCGCCATAAAAGCAATTTGATACCCGGCCCTCATCGCGTTTAAAGCCGCGGTAAGCGCGACCACGGTTTTGCCCGATCCTACGTCTCCCTGAAGCAATCTATTCATCGGCCTCGGCTTTTCCATATCTTTTAAGATTTGCCAAGCGGCTTTTTTCTGGGCATCGGTAAGAGTAAAAGGAAAAGATTTAACAAATTTTTGCACGGCCGGCAAATCCAAGGGTACCGCAATGGCTTTGTGCGAATTTAAGCGCGCTCTTTCCCTAAGTACGGCCAGCGATATGTGAAAAAGCTCGCGAAAGGCAAGACTTTGTTTGGCCTTTTCCGCCATTTCCCTGGATTCGGGGAAATGCACTTGCCATATGGCTTTTTGGATCGGCAAAATATCATATTCCTTTTGAATCTTAAGAGGTATGGCATCGGGAATTTTATTTTCAAGGCGGCTAAGCGCCATTTTTATAAGCGCTCTTAGCCAGCGCGATGACAGCCCCTCCGTCTCCGGATATACCGGAATGATCCTGCCGGTGTGCGTTAACCCTTCGTTTATATTTTGTTCCACGGAGAGATCCGCGCCGTCTTTTAATTTTTCATGCGCGGGGTTTGATAGATAAATACCGTTTTTTCCCAAAAGCGTTTTTCCGGCAAGAGAAATAAAATCCCCCTGTTTTAAGATCTTTGTTATATAAGGCCTGTTAAACCACACCGCCCTTACGGATCCGGTCCCATCCTGAATCAACGCCGTGGTGATGAACATTTTTCTTCTGAAAGTGCGCATGGTGTCTATGCTTATAATTTTGCCCTTTATGCAGCATTTTTGATTAAGTTTAATCTCTGAGATCGGAACCAAATCCGAAAAATCCTCATAACGATGAGGAAAGTGAAACAAAAGGTCTCGCGCCGTAATTATTCCGAGTTTTTTTAGTTTTCTTTGCAGTCCCGGTCCTACGCCGCGAAGTTCCGGCAGAGGAGTAGAGAGAGTCAGGTTGGCCATAGATGAATCCCGCCGTCGCGTGCTTCTGGCGGACTTAGTCTCGCCAAAGCCCGCTATGGCGGGCGAAGGCGGAGGGTGGAGGATTCGAACCTCCAAGGGATTTCTCCCGCCGGTTTTCAAGACCGGTGCATTAGCCGTTCTGCCAACCCTCCGAAAATAAAGTGCCCCCAGGAGGAATCGAACCTCCATCTTGGGTTCCGCAAACCCACACTCTATCCGTTGAGCTATGGGGGCCCTACTACGCTCCGATTTTCATCGGAGCTTCCTCCTCCGCCAAGGCTACGGAGGACAAGTCGGATAAAAACCTTCCGACCTGCCCTCCGAAGGTTTACCGAAGGAGGGAGCTCAAATGTAATTTGAGCGAAGGAGGGAGCCATGGGGGCAGTTATAACTTTTTTAATATACAATAAATTTTAATTGACGTAAACCGCATTTTAAATTAAAATATCATTGCCAAAGGAGAGGTGGCCGATCGGTTTAAGGCACTGGTTTGCTAAACCATGGCCCGGAAACGGGCCTCGTGGGTTCGAATCCCACCCTCTCCGTTTTTCAAATATGCCAACCCGTTTTAAACGGGTTGGCATATTTAATGAGTGGCAGTGGGATGAGAAGACCACAGCGTCGCGCGAGTTTTCCTGAGCGTAGCGAAGGAAAGGCGAGCGCAGCGAGGGGCGGGCTGCGAGAAATTTCCGTCAGGAAATTTATTTGTAGCCGAATCCCACCCTCTCCGCCTTCGCCCGCCATAGCGGGCTTCGGCG
>CAYJUL010000032.1:0-8129 GCA_964373345.1 uncultured Candidatus Saccharibacteria bacterium | reverse complement strand
TGGCGTTTGTAACCTCTCAAAAACCGCTCGATATTGTGCAGAATTAGCCCAAGATCATAATAGTCGCGTCGCCCGCTTTCCAGCATTCTGCTAGGTTTGGACAGCGCGCTTCCTCGCAGACCGTAGTTAAAGAATGGCTGCGCATCAAATTGGCGATGGACACCGCTTCTTTATCAGGAGCCTTATCCATTCGCAACCACGACGGTTTTTTGTCAGGATAAAAACCTATAGTCTCCGGCTCGGCCATATACAGCATTGGACTGCCAAAGAGACCGCTAAGATTTTTAGCAATTAGGGCCGTTAATCTTTTAAGGTCGGGTTCCTCCGCGACCACTTCCCTAAGATTGATCATTGGAGAATCGTCGGTTATGCCGCAGGGATAAATAGCTTCAAAATATTTCATATCCGTACTGACATTAAGGGCAAAGCCATGCATTGTTATGGTGTCGCCGCGTTCGTTTCTGCCGGTTTTGAATCCAAAAGAACATATTTTTCTTTTTGTGCCCGCGGTTTCAACCCAAAGACCGCTATCTTTAAAGGAACTCTGTATTCCAAATCCCGAAAGCGTTTGCCGCAGGGCCATTGCTACGCGATGCACATAGTCTTTCATTGCCATGCGGCCTATGTTAAAAATCGGGTAACCCACCAATTGCCCCGGGCCGTGAAACGTAATTAATCCTCCGCGGGATGTTTGCAGCAGGGACACTTCTTTTTTAGAAATTTGTTCTTTGACGAAGCGCCAATCTTTTATGAGCGACCTTGGATTTTTTACACCGGGGCCGTATGTATAGACCGGATTATGTTCGGCGAAAAGAATAATATCCAGAAAGGTTACATCCGGAGTCATCAGTCTCTCATAGAAAAGCTGTTCTTGCAGGGCAAGAGCAGTCTTGTAGTCAATTCGCCCAAGGTAGATTGCGTGCATCGCATTTCTCCTAATTTTAAATGTGCCTTTCTTTGTTTATATACCCTATGTTGCGCCGCAAATCAAGCCTATGATAATATAAATTGGAGCTCTTTTACATTTACCGAAGCGAGGGAGGCAGATGGCCGGAGTCACCGAGATTGTGCTTACCGGCGGACCATGCGCCGGAAAAACCACGGGTAAAAATTATATAGCCGAGAGACTTAGGGAAAAAGGAGTAAGGGTTTTCTGCGTTCCGGAAGTCGCCACCATGTTTATAGCCGGGGGCATAAGCGATATTGACCAATTGCGCCGGCAAGACGAAAAGAAGTACCTTTTGGTAGAGAAGCAGATGCTTCTTTGCCAGATAGCCCTAGCTGAACAATTCCGAAGGTTGGCCTCTATTTTTTCGGAAGAGAAAAAAATTATTTTGTATGATCGCGGCCCCATGGACGTGAAGGTATACACTCCAAAAGGTTATTTTGAGGCTCTTTTGAAAGAATGCGGTCTGACGCTTCGCGACGCAAGAGATAGGTTTCATGCCGTTTTTCATCTTGTAAGCGCGGCGGACGGAGCCGAAAAATTTTATACCCTTGATAACAACGTCGCTCGCCAAGAGAAAGACCTTGATGCGGCCCGGCAGATTGATAGAGCTACGATTGAAGCCTGGCTTGGTCACCCCCATCTTAAAATAATTGACAACTCCACGGATTTTGAAGGCAAGATGAAGAGGTTGCTGGCCGGGATAACAAAGGTTTTGGAAATGCCGGTGCCATTGGAAATAGAACGCAGATTTCTGTTGGTTCGTCCCCCCGACTTTAATATTGAGCCGTTGCGCCGGGCCCAGCGCATATTTGTTGAACAGATGTATTTAGCTACTCCCACCGGAGAAGAAGTTCGTATAAGACGCTGGAGTCAAGGATCGTCCTCTATCTATTATATTACTCGTAAAAAAAATGTAGCCGGCGGGGTGCGTCAGGAAACAGAAGAAGAAATTTCAGCCTCTCAATACCGAGCGTTTCAGGCTCTCCGCGATCCACGGTCAAAAATAATAAGAAAAGATCGCCATTGCTTTGAGTGGCGCCATCAGTATTTTGAGCTGGATGTTTTCAGGGAACCAAGGCGGAGATTGTGCATTCTGGAAGCTGAATTAACAGAGGAGAATGACAAGCTGTTTTTGCCTCCGTTTCTTGAAATACGGGCCGAGGTCACGGATGACCAAACTTATTCCAACCATCATATCGCGATGTATTCTTAAACAAAAGTCCCGCCCTGCGGCGGGACTTGTTTTAATTGCGAGCGATCCCCGCCGAAGGCGGGGAGAGTAATGCAATTTCAAGCTCCGCGACAATGCTTATTTTGCGAGCCTCCACTCGACATCTTCTTCTTTGCCAGCGAACTCCAGCCATTCTCCGCTCGCATCAATAACGTACCACTTGCGACGCGCTTCGGACCAGACCATGGGATTACCCTCGTAGTAAGGCTTTTTTACTATTTCCTTCGGTTTCAGACGGTCAAGTTCCAGCCACTTTTTAAAGACGGTTTCAATGGCATAGTCCAGGCCCCTGGAGTTTGCCCATCCGGCCACCCTGTCTATGGCTTCTTTGGCTTTTTCAAGGGAACCTGCCAGTTCAAGCAATTGTTTTGCGGATTTGGTGAAACGCGAATACATTATTTTTTCTTTTCTCGCATCCATCTTCAGTTTTTCCAGGGGCACGCCTTTGGTTATAAAAAAATGACTGACGATATCTCTGATGGCGGTTTTTCCCTTGAGTTCCTCGTAATACTTTAATTTTCCGGTTCGGAGGTATTCTTCAATTTTTTGGGCAATGCGTTCGCCGACCCCAAGCGTTGTTTTGATTCCCTTTTTGCCCTCATTTTGATAAATAATGGTGATATCCCGCTCCAGTTTTTTTAATGCGGCCGCGGCAAAACGATGATTGTGGGCCCTGTAGCGCGCGTCCAATCTGTCGCTATTAATGTCCCAGAGTCTTGCTATTTCATCAAATATTTGAGCGATTTCTTTATTTTTGGAAGTCATGAATTAACTTATAATTGCGAGCGAACCCGCAGAGGGAAAGCTTGGCCCTCGACTGGGCTCGGTCGAAGTCCTTTCGCTCTGCGGGCGAGCGATGCAATTTCAAGCTCCGTGACAATGCTTATTTTAACACGTATAAAATCTGTGCAAAAGCCGCCGTTTCTGATAAAATTATACAACATGAGTAAAAAACGGATATTCATGGCGATTAACCTACCCGAGAGCGTTAAAGAAAATTTGTCGCTTTTTCGGCAAAAGTGGCCAGATTTACCCGCTCGTTGGACCAAAAAAGAAAATCTGCATTTAACTCTTGTCTTTTTGGGTTATCTTTCGGACGAAGAAGTCTTAAGGGTATGTGAACTCACAAAGCAGATTGCCGCAAGCCATAAACATATTAACATTTGTTTAAATAAAATATTTTACGGTCCTCCAAAAAAACTTCCTCCGCGCATGATATGGGTTGAATGCGATCAATCGGATGAGCTTATAGCTTTAAGGAAGGATTTAGAACGATCTTTGTTTGGCGAGGTTAATTTCTCACCACAAGATGGTTCGGCAAGTTCCTCGACTCTGAGCTCGGGACCAAGGGGCTCGCCGCAAGACAGAGTTTTTTCGTTCCACATTACTTTGGCCAGAATAAAAACTTGGGAATGGAGAAAAATTGATCCGGAAGAACGCCCCGATGTTAATGAAGAACTAAGTCTATCTTTTGGCGTCAATTCCGTTGAAGTCATGGAGAGTCGTCTAAAAAGGGGAGGAGCGGAATATAGTGTGCTGGAGTCAGCACCTTTAGGGTCTAGCGGTTAGGGACTTATCATTTCTAAACGCTAAACGCTAAGCGCTAAACGCTAAAATGAAAATCCACTTTATCGGCATAGGCGGCATAGGAATATCAGCTTTGGCTCAATATTATTTAGCGGGGGGGCACGAAGTAAGCGGTTCGGATTTGATCTTATCGGAAATAACGGAAGCCCTACGGAACAAAGGGGCTAAAATTTTGATAGGTCGTCACAAAAGGCAAAATTTATCCGGAGGAGTAAAGAAAGTAATTTATACGCCGGCCGTTTCCAAAAACAACCCCGAATTGCAAGAGGCTGGAAAGCTGGGGATTGCGTGTCAGTCGTATCCAGAAGCGTTGGGGGATTTAACCGAGCAGTATTTTACTATTGCCGTTTCTGGCACCCACGGCAAGAGTACGACGACCGCAATGCTTGCCTTAATTTTGATTAAGGGCGGGCTTGACCCCACCGTCATACTCGGCACAAAATTGCAGGAGTTCGGCAGCGGCAATTTTAGGCGAGGCCAATCTAAATATCTTATCATTGAAGCCGACGAGCACTTTGCCTCGTTTCTGAACTATTGGCCAAAAATCATTGTTGTAACCAACATAGATAAAGACCACCTGGATTATTATAAAAACCTGAAGAACATTAGAAGGGCATTTAGAGAGTACATAGGACATTTACCGAAAGATGGGTTATTGATAATAAATTCGGATGATAGAAATTCAAAATTCAAAATTAAAAATTCAAAATTAAAATTCAAAATTCAAAAGCATTCTCTCAAGCAAAAAGAGGCGAAAAAGGTAAAGAGAATTTTACAGGTTCCCGGGATGCATAATGTTTCAAACGCGTTAGCCGCGTTAACGGTGGCCCGTATGCTGAAAATACCGGACAGCGTTTCGTTTAAGGCGCTGGAAGCATATAAAGGTTCTTGGAGGAGGTTTGAAATAATTACCCAAAAACCGTATATCGTAGTCGCGGATTATGCGCATCACCCCGCGGAAATCAAGGCGACGCTTTCTGCCGCCAAAGCGAAATGGCCCAAAAAGAAAATATGGGCCGTTTTTCAGCCCCATCAATATCAGAGAACTTTTTATTTATTCAAAGACTTCGTTAAAGCGTTTGGCGCGGCGGACAAGGTTGTCATTAGCGACATTTTTGATGTGGCCGGACGCGAGAACAGAGCCGTTTCAAAAAAAATTAATTCAAAAAAGCTCACCGACGCTATTCGCAAAAAAGGAAAAAGCGCATTTTTTGTGAGCGATTTCAGGCGCATACCGGCATTTTTAAATAAGGCCGCGAACAGAGGCGATGTAATTATGATTATGGGCGCGGGCGACATTTATAATATTGCCAGGCGCTCTTATTGGAAATAAGCCAAAATTATGATAATCAATAAATAAGGTGAAAAGAATTTTAGCCAAACACACGCCCGAGCATATAGGAGAAGAAGTTCGTCTTGAGGGCTGGATAAATGCCGTGCGTTCGCATGGCCGTCTTATTTTTGCCGACCTAAGGGATGTAAGTTCGGTGGTTCAACTCGTATTCGGAGCCAAAATCAGAGATGATTTATTACGGCTTTCCCGCGAACTAAGGCCGGAATGGGTTGTAGAGATCAGGGGGCAGGTTAAAACAAGGCCGGATGGTATGAAAAATTCGGATATTGAGACAGGAGAAATAGAGATTGCCGTAAATGATTTTAAGGTTTTATCCCGCGCAAAAAATTTGCCTTTTGCCATAGATACCGATGGTTATGAAATTTCCGAAGAAAAACGCCTGAAGCACAGATATTTGGATTTGCGCCGCGAAAGATTAAAACGCAATATTATAGTACGCAACAAAATAATTCAGGCGATGCGGGATTTTCTGCAAAAAGAAGGATTTGTAGAGATAGAAACGCCCGTGTTGACGCGCTCCACGCCCGAAGGCGCAAGAGATTTCCTGGTTCCTTCGCGTTTGCAGCCGGGCAATTTTTACGCTTTGCCTCAAAGCCCCCAACAATATAAACAGTTATTGCAGGTAGCCGGTTTTGAAAAATATTTCCAAATTGCGAGATGCTTTCGCGATGAAGACCCGCGGGCGGACAGGCAGGCTGAATTTACGCAATTAGACATAGAGATGTCTTTTGTAGACGAGGACGAAATTCTGGATTTAATAGAGCGCCTTTACACGGGCATAGTTAAAACGCTTTTTCCCGAAAAGAAAATTCGGCAAGAACCGTTTCCCCGCCTGAATTATAAAGAAGTAATGGAAAAATACGGCACCGACAAACCTGATTTGAGGTCCAATAAAAACGATCCGGACGAGCTTGCATTCGCCTTCGTTATAAATTTTCCAATGTTTGAATGGAGCGAACGGGAAAAACGTTGGGATGCGGTGCATCATCCGTTCACGCGGCCCCAAACGGAAAATATAGATGAGCTTAAGAAAAATCCCGGGGGCGCGCTGGCTTTCCAATACGACTTTGTGTTAAACGGTTATGAAGTGGGAGGGGGAAGCCTAAGATCCTATAAGCCGGAAATCTTGGAAGCCGTCTTTGAGATAATGGGCAACAAAAAGAGCGAAATAAGAGAAAAATTTGGCCATCTTCTTGAGGCCTTTGAATACGGAGTGCCTCCGCATGGAGGCATAGCGCCGGGAATAGATAGGTTCGTAGCCGTGATTTTAAACGAGCCAAGCATAAGAGAAGTAATAGCCTTTCCAAAAACCGGCGATAATCGGGATCTTATGATGGGAGCGCCCGCATCCGTTTCTCCGGGGCAACTCGCAGAGCTCAAAATTAGAACAAGCGGCGGCGTAAAAACCGGAAAAGCAAAGAAAAAATAATGACAATAAGATATTTTCTAGCGGCACTGCTCGCAAGCATGATATTTTTTGCGGGCGTAAATATATTCCAGAAAGAGCTGGAAAATTTTATATTTTTAGGTTTTATAAATTATAGCGAGCAGGATGCTCGATATAATCAGGAGCTGCTGACAGCTCGGTTAGGCGCCTCCTCGCCGCCGGCGAGATCACCGAATAAATCCGTGCCCGGCGACAAGACTCCTAAGCCTAACCCTGATTCTTTTTCCGCCAAATCCATATTGGTTGCGACGCTCAATGATTCGGGACCGCAAAAAATTCTGTTCGCAAAAAACCAAAATTTAAAACTGTCCATTGCAAGCCTCGCGAAATTAATGACGGCAGAGGTTGTTATGGAGAACTTTGATCTCGGCGAGGAAATCATTATTAGCAAAGAGGCCGTGGCCCAGGACGAAAATTTTGGTCAGCTAAAGAGCGGCGAAAAGCTTACGGCTGGCGATCTTTTATACCTGATTTTGATGGAATCCAGCAACGATGCCGCTTGGGCGTTGGCCGAATCTATAGGGGTAGATTCTTTTGTAAACGCAATGAACCGTAAAGCCCAAGGCTTGGCAATGACCAGCACTCTTTTTACAAATCCTGCGGGCCTTGATCCGGATTTGCCGGCTGGGCCAATCGGTTATTCTTCGGCAGAGGATCTTGCGGTGCTTGCGGCCTACATGCTTAGAAATCATCCTATAATATGGGAGATATCGGTCATGCCCTCGGTTGAGCTTTATTCTCCGGATCAAACCCTGCATCACCGAATAATTAATACTAACGAATTGATTTCGGTCGTCCCGCGCCTTGCGGGAGGCAAAACAGGCTGGACGCCAAAAGCAAAGGGGTGCCTGATTTTAATACAAAAAGCTCTAAACAACAGAGGCTATTTAATATACATTATTTTAGGTTCGGACGACAGATTCGGCGAAATGCGGGAATTGGTGGACTGGGTCAATGAATCCCGGAGCCGGTAAAAATAACGCGTTAATCAGATGCCCCGAAGTGAAAATGCGACAACCCTTGACCGTATATTTCGTTCGGGGCAAAAAGCTGAAAACAACCATTATATAATTGTAAGTGCGGCGTTGAATAGCGGATATTGTTCCGCTTTCAGCGGAACAGGTCGCATTTTTACTACGGGGTATGATTGACGATTTTTCCTTAAGCGTAATTAAAGTTTTAACCATGGGGATGCTTGGATTTTTGCTGGCATTTTTATCTACGCCGTTTTTAACCCATTTTTTATACAAGCATAAACTATGGCGCAAAGAAGTAAGGACAAAGGCTCTTGATGGACTTGGGGTTCCTGTGTTTCAAAAATTCCACTCAGAAGGAGAAACAAAAGTGCCGCGTCTCGGAGGTTTATTAATATGGATCCCCACCTGCATTATTGCTTTTCTCTTTTATGCTCTTGGCAAAACCGACATATTTATTTTTCAAAAACTTAATTTTTTAAGTCGTTCTCAGACCTGGTTGCCGCTATTCGCTTTGGTTTCCGCGTCTTTATTGGGATTGGTTGACGATGTATTGCAGGTTTCCGGCCGCGGCAAATATATCGGCG
>CAYJUL010000031.1:0-8392 GCA_964373345.1 uncultured Candidatus Saccharibacteria bacterium | reverse complement strand
TTGAAACCTGGTTTCAACCAGGTAAATCCTGAAGTCTTCAACTGTCTAATGGTTGCGCGTGGTCTCATATTTGTATAAAAATTCTGCCATACTAGTTTTGCGTCTGTTCTGCGTATAAGTTCTGCGTCGGTTCTGCGATTTTCTGTGCCGGCTTTCTGGTCTTGCGCCTAATCTTCCTCCCCAAGTAGCCAGCCAGCAGTATCGCCAGCAATACATATATGAGGTAGCGCAGGTTTCTCGGGTCTGCGTACCATGGAAGCGACGGCTGCGGCGGAAAAATTGTCTCCATCGCCCCTTCCAGGCGTTTTCTGACCTGATGTTTAAAGTCCATCACATTCGCGTATAAGGGGTATATAAGCGGCTCATCGGGGGGCATAAGCGTAGCTTCGTAAGCGGTCTTCTCCTTATTGACGCGCAGAAGGAAAGAAAATAATTGTCTGGCCGCCAGCGCTTCCGAAAACTTCACCCCAGGAGGAACCGGCAGAGCTTCCCGGGGTCTGACACCGGTAAGCTCGGCCGCGGGTTTTTCAAGAGTAATCATTATGGTTTTTAAAACTTCGGGGGCCTTTTCATAACGAAGAACAACCGTCAGGGGCAAGCCTATTTTCGCCTGCACAAGCCTCCCGTCCGTTAACGGCAATCTTTTTCCTTCCTGCCAGAATTCAAAATCGGCAAGGGTCAATGCCCGAAGTTCGGGCGGCACTTCGGCGGTCGGCGGAAAAAGTTCGGGCGGCGGAACTATTGCCGGCGGCGCCCCGGGAACCGCAAAAACAATGGCGCCGGAGGAATAATTGACGGATCTGTCGTAGGCAAAGGCCGTATAATAATAGCCGACGCCGTTTATCAATCCCGTATCCGTAAACGATTCGCCGTCAGCGTTGTAAACAACTTCGCCATCCAAAGGATCCTGCGGATAAAATAAGGTGCTGCGCAAAATCTTTACGGCCTTAAAATCGGCGTCCGGAGGATTGCGCCACGCGAGCGCAATCTGGCTATCTCCGGGAGTGGCCGTAAAATTCTGCACGTTGGCCGGCGGAGCAAAATCGGGAAACGGCAAGGTCGTAAAACTTCTTTCAACCCTTGCGGCGTTGCCTCGCCTATCAGTCGCAATAATTTTGAAATAATAAAGCGTCGCCGGATCCAAATTCTGCAACAGCACGCTATACTCCATACGAAACTTATCTTGGGATGTTCCCTGCTGTTCGTAATCAATTGTTTTGCCCCATAAAAATTGGGAAAGGGCCGGCTCTGACGTTTTCCACGAAATCTCCGCCGAATTATGCGTTAAGCGCGTCTGAAAGTCATATATCTCCGGCGGAAATATATCTACTACGGACCTGCCGGGAGTCGGAACGGCCACCGCGCAGTCGGCCGGACAGCTTGAAACGCTTTCTCCGCTTTCGCACGCGCCGTTTCCGCACACCGCGGCCACGCCGCTTACCTCCTGGGTTATGACGACGGAATCGGAAACGGCATAAACCGCGGCAACAAATGCCAAAAAGATAAATCCTATCATTGTTGTCAAAATGTATCTTTTCATTCCGGTTTTGCCCAATTACGTTTAAGGCTGTTCCAGCATTCTATTAAGGTTGGCCCTTAACCTGTCCTCAAAGAACCAATAATGCTCTATGAGCTTTTCGTAAATCTCGCGGGCCGTATCTTTGTCGCCAACCTGCCAGGAAAGCCAAGCGGCAGCCTCTATGAACGAAACCTCGCTCTCCAAATTCTGCCTCGCGCCCCGCAAGTCCTCCGGCAGATATTGATCGCGCGGGATTTGCAAACTTCCGAGCCGAGAGGCGAATTTAATGTCTACGGCCTTATTGAAATGCCCGGCCGCGAGCTCGCCCTTGCCGATTCTCCAGTAGGCGACTCCCATGGTTTTATGCATTTCAAAGGCCTCTTCGGATCTTTGGAGAGAAAGCTCGTAGCCGCGGTCAAAGTATTGCCGGGCTTCCTCGTCCTTGCCCTCGTATATTGATAACTTCCCCAAAAGATAATAAAACTGGAGCCACTGATCATTAAACTCAAGGGCTTTGCGGGCGGTTGCCTTGCCTTCCGTCAAAAAATTCCCATCTTTGCTGGCCACATACAACCACTCGTCGGCTCGCACCAGCAATTCGTGGAAATTAAGATAGCGAAAATCGGGTTCATCCGTAGCCGCGGTTAAAACGGGCCTCGCCTTCAAAAGATTCTCAAGAACTTCTTTCTGCCATTGCCTTGCATAACCCTCCTCAAGAGCAAGGATATCGCGCGAAACCATTGTAAGCGTAAGTTCTTTGCTGTGGGGCGTGCCGCGATTGATGCCGCGCTGATAATACACCAGCGATTTACTGAAATCCTGCCGCTCAATGAAAAATCCGCGCACAAAATCATAACTGGCGAGCGCCGGCCGCAGATTAACGAAGTAAAGGGCGGCGATGCTTGCCGCCAAAAGCGCGATCAGGCCCGCGTGTCTGAAGGGTTTCAAAAAGCCAAGACGCCACCCCGAAAGGCTCTCAAAATAATGGTTGTTAATGAAACCCAAAAGCAGAAATAAAACAACGTACGTGCTTACGGTGTCAAAGGCGAAAATATTTTGCGATATAAAGGCTATAAAAAGGGCGATTAAAATAAAAGTCGGCGAACGGCCCATTTTATTTTGGCCCCGCCACAAGGCGATTAAAACGAGCGCGAGCAGCGCCGCGTAGCTCAACGCTCCGGCCAAACCGCTTTCCGCCATTAAGTTCAGAAATTCGTTGTGCGCGTCGTTAAACACATAGTATGCCTGAATGTGTTTTTGGTAATGCGAGTCAAAATATTTGTAGTAAAGATAGCTGAAAGATTCCTGTCCCCATCCGAAAATCGGCCGATCCCGCCAAGCCTTTATGGCCGTCTCCCAGCCCGGAAAACGGCTCTCAAAAGCGGACGGGTCAAGTGCCTGTAAAAATCGCGCCGCCAAAGACCCCTCGCTGAAAATCTCTCTTGGAAAAAGCGCAATCGCTCCAAAGAGTAAAACGCACGCGAGCAAGGCCGCGATTAAAAACTTTTTCCGGCCGACTCCTTGAGATTCCGGCGCTAAAACAAAGCGCAAAAACACGAATACTCCAAGCCCCAAAATAACGCCCAAGAGCGCCGAGCGTCCTCCGGACAAAAACACGGCAACAAACTCAAGCGCGGCAACTCCTATCCACAATTTTTTTGCCGTTTTTTCACGCTCAATAAAAGCAAGGTATAGGCTTAAAAAAATAGTCATTGCCAGGAAAAATCCGAAATACACGGGATTTGAAAGCGTGCCGCTTATCCGTCCGCTTGCCACCCCGACTCCGTAAAATCCGAATACTCCGGCTTTTTGCAGAAATCCGGCTATTGTTGAAAGAAGGCTTATTAATACCAGAGCTCGCAAGAGCAAAAGCCAGTCTTTACGGTTTTGGAAAACTCCGGAAATAATTAAGAAAAACGCCAAATAGTGCAGAAAAGTAATAAAACCGCCGCCGGTTTCCAATGCTCCAAAGAAACTTCGGCCGGGATTAAATCCGACGAGCGAAGAAATCAATAGCGCGCCTAAAAATATAAATACAGAAATGGTTAGGGGCGTAAGTCGGGGCCAATAGTCGGCATAATCTTTTTCCGGCCTCGGCTTGCCGACAACATTGAACTCTGCGGGAGCCGCCATGGAACGCTTGTCAACCGCGGATAAAAGCAAAACAAGATATAAAATCAGAGTGAATTCTATTATAGTGCGAAAATATATAGTTTTGGGGTATTCGGAAAACGACAAACCAAAAGGCCCAAGCACCAAAGGCGTGAAGACTGCCAGAATAATTCCTATTTTCGTCGCTTCCAAAATATACTTTTGAAAATCGCTCTCCATGTTAGTTTGATGTTGCGGTTACAATTATTGTCGCGGTATATGTTCCCGCTGGCTGAACGTTTGAGGAGCCGGATTCGGCCCTAAACTTAACGGTGGTGCCCGCGCCCGAAGGATGGTTGGAAGAAGAAAAGCTGGCTATGTTAGTGTTTGAAGTCGCGAAATTATACCAACAACGATCCGCCGTCTCGCTTGAACCGACCCCGCAGGTTGAAGTATTGTCCAAAAACTTCTGAACTATATCCGCGCCCTCCGGAGTAAAAGCGAACTCCGCGGCGCTGGCGGCCACGGAAAAAGCGAAGTCCGGGGTTCCGGCTGCGGAAGGCGTATAGTCGGCAAAACTATTCGCGCCGCTCGCGAGGGCCGGCGCGGTACCTGCCTTAATGGCCAGCGTGTATCCGGCCAAAGCGTCTGTGGTAACGGTCCAGACAACGGAACCGTTGCCGGCGCCGCCGCCAACGCCGGGAATCTCCGGAGACATGGTTACGTCTGCCGGCGAAGAAATCGCGATATACGTTTCCAGCATTTGCTGATATCCGGCTCTGATTTTATAACTCGCGCTTTGCGATTCATCCGACCCGATTTCGCCAATTGTGTCTTCAGAAAGATAGCTTGCCGACTGCTGGCCTATGCCGCCCACATTTATAGAATCGGCCTGGACGCGATAATTCTGACTGGACATTACAAAAGCAAAAACCGGGTACGCGCCCAGTAAAATAGGAGTCGTCAAAACGGCAAGAATTGTTAGATTTTTATTACGTATTCTCATTATGGCGGATTATAATTGCTAGCGAGCCTGCAGACGAAAGCGAAGTTTTCGTATGCGGGCGAGCGACGCAATTTCAAGCTACGCGACGGGTGCTTATTGTGTTGGTTGATTATCCACATGTTTTACACCGTTTTTCTCTTGACAGGCCGCGCCGAGTAGTGAATGATAAAAATTGAAGGTTGCAACTATCAAAAAAGCGTCTTTTTGTCATTTGGGCTATTTGACAGGTGCTTTAAGGTAGCAAGGCCTTCGTTAGTTCCCCGCCCCTCCCAAGGGGCGGGGTTTAATTTCATCCGCTGTCCGGCTTTTTCATTCGTATCTCAAATTTGCTGAAAATCCACCGGAAGAAAATGACGGCGAGAACAATCGCGGCAAAACCCGAAAACAAAATCTTCCAGGGAATCACCCAAAAGCTTACCGATTTTTGATCAACGATGTCGTCGTAGCCGCGATTCAGGTTTAACGTTGCGGTATATCTTCCGAGTAACCATCCTTTATCCCAGCTTATCTCGCGGGTCCTCAAAGAAACCGGCATGGCGAAAAAGGGATCAACTTCCGCGCTTCCCGCGTTTTTGCCAAGCATATTGGTAACCTCCACAACGCCATAGGGCGTCAAGTGTACGCTTCCGTCGTTCTGAAAGGACAGGGTAAATTTGATAGGACCGCGGTCATAAAAAGCCGCAGGACTTACCAGTTTAAAGTCCTTAAGAGCTCCCTGCTCCTGCACATCGCCCCGCACCCTGACAAAAAACAGGCTGGCAATTCGGGATTTTATCAGGACTCCTGTTGCGGCCTTTCCTTCTTCAGCCTCGGTCTCCACTCCGACCGGATTGGTTGAGACTATAATCGCGCCATACCTTCCGCCGGGCTCGGCATCCTCGGGAACCGAAACTTCAACCTTGAAGAAGATTTTCTGACCGTGGGAAAGAATGAATTCCGAAACCTCCGGTTTAAGATAATCCTTCAGGGAATACGGGCCTCGTTCCCCGCCGTAATATTTGACCGTCTCTTGAGGGTCATAGGAACCGGAAAAATCTTCAATATCTATCTTAAAACTCATTGCCCTGCCCATCCTATTGATCACATACGTCTCCTGCGCCCCTGTTTGGCCGGGATTCAAGAAAAATTCATTCTTGGTCGGACCAACCACAAAATCACCAAACACGGGTATGTCGGTTTTATCTTCAATGCTGTAAGCCAGCGCGGAATTGCCTGCCGGTAAAAACCATCCCGCAAAAACCGCCGCAGCTAATATAAAAATGTAGATTTTCATAGCTCAAAACTATAAAATTAATCTATGCTTTTCTTAATTATCCGTCGCTGTCGCCGTAATGGTCGCTGTGTATGTGCCGTTGGTCTGCACCTTTGAAGTTCCGATCTGGTCCCACACTTTCATAACTTCTGCTTCCCCGGTACTATCCGTCGCGCTCGTGCGGTTAATAACCGTAAAGGCGGTCGTTGAAAAGTCCATAAAGCAAGTATTTGTACCGTTGGTGGCTCCCGTGCCGCAGGCACTGCTTCCGTTGTCCAAAAACTTTTGGACGGTATCTGCCGCAGTCTCCGGCTCAACTGTGTATCCAAACTCAGCGTCGGTGCTGGCAACCGAAAAACTATAATCAGGCGTGCCATTCGCGGTTTCGGTGTAATCCGTAAAGGAGGTGGCGCAGGTCGGAGGATCTACACAAAGCGCGGGGTCGGAACTCGCAACCAAGGTCATATTAAATCCGCCGCTATTTGAGGTTTTCACCGTCCAAGTGCAGGAACCCGAAGCAATGGTTCCGTCGCCAACACCGGAGAGTGTTGCTGGATTCATACTGAAATTGCTGCAGTCGGTTATGGAAATAGCGGTGCTTACGACTTGCGTGATAACCACTTGATCGGTCGCCGTGGCTCCGATTAAATACTCCGGCTCAAATAAAATGCCGCTGCCGATCATCAGCAAGAACAGTCCGAAAGATACGCTAAGTATTCTAATCATAAGTAGTATATATGTCGTTAGTTAGTTAATAATTTTTGACTTTTAATTTCTTTTAATGCCCCCCCCCTTTTTTTTATGGGCGACCTTTCCGGGGAAAGCGTTATTGGTTGTTGCGTTTAATCCGCCAAATTAAGGGTATCGCTCTGGCGAAAAAACGGCTAATTTTTAAGCGGAACCATCATGTAAAGATACGCTTGTTCCGCCACCTCGCGGAAAACCGGTTTAATGATGCCGGATGTTTCATCTTGCGGCTCAACAATGACCTCGTCGGAAAAAGAGCGCATTATCTTTTTTTTCGCCTCGTCTCCCGTTCCGGAAGGAACCACAACCAAACCTTCTTTGTTAATCGTTATTCCCGCCTCTTGGCGAAATTCTTTAAAACGCTGCTGAACGTCGGTTATGATGCCCTCTTCCAGCTCTTGCGTGTCTGGGCTCCGCCCGCCGGTGAATTCCCCTGCCTTCCGCGGAGATTCAGTCCCGGCAAAAGAATTAATTCTGTCGGCTATAATGCCCAAGGCCAAAGATAAATCTTTTTGAATGTCGGCAAAATATTTTTTAACAACGTTCGCTATGTTTTCAAAGGAAGATAACAGTTCGCTTGCGTTTTTACCGTATGAATAACCGGCTACCGGCGATGTGGAAAACGGAGCGCCGCCTCCAATCCAGCTTAAATAGTCTTCAATCAAATTAGCCGCGTAATGCCGGCCATCTGTGTTGGCTCCGGAAAGAACGGTGATCATGCTCATGGAAAAGACAAACATCGCAAGCGAAGCGGCAAAAAAGACATTTGTAAAAATATTGGTCTCGCCGGATTTTGAGAACGCATACGTCATCGCCGGCTCTCCAACCGGCAGGTTGCCGGGCGGTAAGCCGTGACGCAAGACCTCCAGTCCCGTTTCGTCCCGCGCCGCCGAAACTTTCTTTGTAAAAACGCAGTTAACGGTTTTTTGCCCGTTAAAACTATCGCTGTTTTTTACGTACTCATCCAGCCATTCTCTGGTCGTTACCCAGTTGCGGCCCAATTTAATGGATTTTAATTTTCCGTGCCTTGCCCGCAAACTCAAATACTCTTGCGAATATTTACAGCACCGGGCCGCTTCGGCCAATGACAAATATTCAGATTTATATTTTGTAATTTGCATATGGGCTATTTGGTATCCGATAGAGTCTATCCGATAGACGCAAATTATTGTATTGTCTCGCCATCAAAGAAGTCAGTCAAGGGGTAGGGATGTGGATAACTTCAGAAACTAAAATCCCGTCCTTGTGGCCTGAACGGGATCAAAAAACCTAACAACTTTAGTGAGTTTTTATGCTCTGCAGAATGCCGAGTCCTATGTAGTTCATTATAAGGCCGGATCCACCATAGCTTACAAAGGGCAATGGAATGCCAACTACGGGCATAAGACCCAAATTCATCCCTATGTTAATAGAAGCCTGGCCGATTAAAAGTATGGCAAAGCCGGAAGAAAAGAGACGCACAAAGTTATTTTCGGCAGAAAAGGCAATGTTTAAAGTCCTCTGCACAAGTAAAAAATAAAGGATAAATAGCGCGCTTGCGCCAAGCAAACCAAACTCTTCCGTTATAGCCGCAAAAATGAAGTCTGTGCGGGCTTCGGGTAAAAAACCATATTGGATTTGGGTCCCCGATCCAAGGCCCTTGCCGAAAATGCCTCCCGAACCTATGGCGATCTTGGATTGCGCCTGATTCCAGCCCACGCCCAAATAATCGTCTTCCGGCCCAAGAAAACTTAAAATACGCTGTTTGTGATAATCTTGCAGCGCAAATAGCCAAGCA
>CAYJUL010000030.1:0-8522 GCA_964373345.1 uncultured Candidatus Saccharibacteria bacterium | reverse complement strand
CTTCCTTGCGCATGTCGCGCTTGAAAAGCGGGGCCGGGATGTCGCCTTCAAGGATGAGCTGGAGCGCATCCATCACGCCATCGTAAGGAAGCGCCTCCTTCTCCACCTTCTCGACGATTGCTCCGAACCGGTTCCAGAGCCTACCTCTTTGCTCGTCAGTGAGACACTTTCGCGTCATGACAAGCCTCCTTTCTTGTTGCGCATTTACCCGAGAACGCCCCGGATTTTTCGATACGGCTGGCCTGTTTCTTCAGGACAACGCCCTACCATAGCAGATAAAGCTCTTCGACGTGCTCATGGCAAAGCGTTGTCCTGAATGGATAGTTTAAAGAACTACTGTAGCTTATATTAAATTATAGCATATTACAATTTAGTTGTCAAGTTTTTGTATACGATTTGGGCCGCTTCTTTTAGGTTTTTTACCACAAAGTCTGGCTTCCCTTCGTATTTCCCATCTTTTCCACCATATCCCGTTTTCACCAGAATCGTTTTTACGCCGGCTTTGTTGCCGGCCGCAATATCAAACGTCATATCGCCCACCATAAAACTCTTTTTGAGATTGATATTGAATTTTTTCGCGGCCATCATAATCATTCCGATGTTGGGTTTTCGGCAACGGCATTTCACTCTATATTTTGGCAAAGTGGCTTCGGGGTGGTGCGGACAAAAATAAATGGCGTCTATTTTGGCACCTTTTTTGTTGAGCCTTTTTACCAAAACGGCGTGGATTTTATCAATTTCCTTTTCCGTGGCCAGCCCCCGCGCAACAATCGGCTGATTGGTTACCACCACTACGATAAATCCGAGGTGATTAAGTGTTTTTATGGCATCAACCGTTCCGGGCAAGAAACGCAAAAAGCGTATGTTCTTTAGTCCACGCGGACGAATATTATCTCGGTGAGTTATAATAGTCCCGTCTCTATCAAGAAAAACAGCCCTGGGTTTCATAACAAGGTTAGCAATGCTTAATTTTCTTTTCAGCCCAATAATAAGTGCGCCGCAAGCCTTCATCCAAGCTAACTTTTGGTTGCCAGCCAAGAACTTTCTTTGCCTTAGAAATATTTGCAGTCCGGCTTACGGGCCCAACCGGCTTTTTTTTATCGTATTTGATTTTTTTTATATCTTTTCCGGAAATACTGATAATCTTTCGTGCCAACTCTGTCATGGATGTCGCCTTGCCGGAACCAATGTTCACCACCAGAGGAGATACTTTAGATGTTAAAAGTTTCTCTTCTAGCCTTATTAAGGCTTCGGCACAATCAGAAACATATACATAATCCCTGTTCTGCAAACCGTTGCCCCAAATAATAAATTCTTCTTCGGGATAAAAAACGGCCTTGCGGATGAAATTTAAAACAACATGGGCTCTTTCAAGCGACTCGTTTGTTCCGTAAACGCTGAAGAGGCGGCCTATACCCACTTTAATACCACGCATCCAGCTTAACTCCAGTTCGCCCAAAAGCTTGGCTAAGCCATAACCGCCATCGGGATTAATCAGCATCTTAATTTGCGACTTTTTATCCATACCCCCTCCTTCTATCAACGTGTCTTTTTCAGAAAAAACAGCTTTTGATGATCGTTGTCGTTCCATCGGATATACGGCTACGCTTGAAGGATAAACAATCCTTTTTACGCCCCCCTCATGACAGGCCCTAAAGACATTAGCGTCAATAGATAAATTGGTTTCGAGGGCTAACAGCTCGGCGGATTCCAAACCATGAAGATAACTTAAACCCCCTATTCTGGCTGCCATGTGAAAAACGCTTTCGGCTCCCCTAACAGCTTCGTATGCTTCGTGATAATCGGTAAGATCTGCCTTGATAAATTTAAAACTAGAGCGTAAAACGCCCAAAGATGTTAAATTATCAAGATTTCCGTTAGGACTGTCTATAATTATAACCGGTCTACCCCTATCAATGAGTTTTTTAACCAAGTGACTGCCGATAAACCCGGCGCCCCCGGTAACTATGGTTTTCATGTTTTTATTTCTCAAAGAAATATTTACCGTCTATTCTCCTCAAAGAATATATAGAAGATGACATAATGGCGTTAATCTCTTTTTTGCCCCATTGACGCCAGTTATCCCATTTGGCGCTTATAAGTTTTCCGCTCAAATTAAAGGATCTTGCTGACAGTAAAAATAATATTAAATCGGCCGACAACTGCGGTGAATCGCCTCCCCTTTTTTTCTGTTGTTTAATTTTTTTGTAAAACGCTTGCCCAGTTTTTTGGGGACCGGCGGCAAGAGCCTCTGACAGCATTTTAGTATTTATAGCGCCGGGAGCAATGGCATTGACCTGAATATTATAGTTTTTCAACTCCTCGGCCAATGTTTCTGTGAGGCGCACTACCCCGACTTTTGAGGTAGAATAAGCGGAAAAATTGGGAAACGGCTGGCTTGCGCCCCCACCGGAAAAGTTTATGATTTTTCCTTTTTTCTTTTTAACCATAAACGGAATAACGGCCCGAGCGCACAGAACAGAACCTATAAGATTTATATTGATCGTCTTAATCCAATGGCTGATGTCATTTTCCGAGAAAGGACCTATCGGCCCATAAATGCCTGCCGCATTAACCAATGCGTCAACTCTTGAAAACCGTCTTATGCTCCCCTTTACCATTTTGGCAACCTGTTTTGGGTCTGAAACATCTACGGCAACCGTCCACAGTTGATTTTTACGCTGTCCCAATTTTGCAACCGACATGTCTAAATTTTCCTTGGAGTAGTCTGCTAATACAAGCCTATAACCCTCTTGGGCCAAAGAATGGCTTATAACGTTGCCCAGACCGCCGGCGGCGCCCGTTACCATTATCACCTTATTTGATTTTGAATCCGATGCCATAATGGGTAAAGCCTTCTTTTTTAAGGATTGTCGGCTCTAAAAAATTTTTGCAATCTATAATAATTGGTTTTTTCATTATTTTTTTCATTTTTTTAAAATTAAGCCTCTTAAATTCCGGCCAGTTGGTGGCTAAAATTAACAGGTCTGCATTTTTAGCGGCTTCATAGGGCGTATCGGCTATTTTTAATATTTTCAGGTCTTCCGCGTCTTTCTTGACCGTTGGGTCAAAAGCCTTCACCATGGCTCCGCGCTGAACCATTGCCTTGCTTAACTCAATAGCCATAGATCCCCTTAAAACATTGGTGCCGGGCTTATAGGTAAGTCCGAGAATGCCGATATTCAATCCGTTTAAATCCGGGTAAATTTTTTTTACTTTATTAAAAATAACTTTTTTACGATTCTCATTTACTTTCGCTACCGCATCCAGTAAATGGGTTTTTGTACCTAACTGCCGACCTAGGTCCCTCAAAACCCGCAGATCCCGTCCAAGGGTTACCCCGCCAAATCCCAACCCCGGCCCCAAGAAAGCATCATGCCCGATGCGTCTGTCGCTTTTCATCCCAACTATGACGTCTCGCACATCCGCTCCGCTTACTTCACACAAATCAGCTATCTCATTAATAAAACTTATGGAATTGGCCAAATAAGAATTTATTGCGTGTTTCACCATCTCGGCGCTTTCTAAAGCCATATATATTTTAGGGGCCTTAATGAAAAAATATAACCCGTCTATCGCAGTCTTTAGGTTTTCAGTCTCTGTGCCAATAATAATTCTGTCCGGCCTGCGAAATGTAGTTAATGCCCGGCCAAGCCTTAAATTCTCGGGATTGTAGACCATTCCCATAGAAAGCTTTTTGTTGCTCTTTAAAATAAGTTCTTTTACTTTTCTGGACGTTCCGATAGGAATTTGGCTGCAGATTATCAAAATAAATTTTCCGGAGGCTAAGCTGGCAATTTGATGGCAAGCTTTATAAAAAGTCGTTAAGTCTACTCTGCTATTGGCGCCCACCTTCGTATCAAAGGCTAAAAATATAAAGTCTGCGTCTTGAATTGCCTCTCCAAAAGAATCCACAAAGTTAAGATTACCGCTTTTCATACCTCTCTTAATCAATTTCTCCAAGCCGGGCTCATACAGGGGTGGGATCCCTTTTTTTAAATTATCTATAATTTTTTTATTAAAATCTGTGCCCACTACCTTGTAACCTGCTTCGGCCAGACAAGAAGACAGCACGCATCCCAAGTGCCACAAACCTATAACGCATATTTTTTTAACTCTTCTGTTGTAAGGCATTAGAAATTCATTAGCACTTTTGAGCCCTCAAAATCAAAATGATAGCGCATTTCACGCAGACCCAACCCCTCCATTGCCCCCCTGAATTTATCGTGAGCAGAAGGCACATAAACCGTAAAGAATCCTCCGCCGCCCGCTCCTGAAATCTTTCCTCCCAGGGCTCCGTTTTCCTTGGCTATGCTATAAATTTGGTCAAAACGCGGATTGGTCATTTTTGTTGAGATTCTTTTTTTGTACTGCCAATGCTCGTCAAAAAGACGCCCTATTTCGTCAATATTTTCGCCCTCCGCGGCTTCCAGTATTTTATATCCTATCTCTTTAATATAATGCATGCTCTCCAGTACGTCTTTTTTTTCTTCTTTGGCTCCTTTTGTCTGCTCGGCTAAAATCTCGTTGGCATCCCGCGAAGTCTGTGTATAAAACATAAGCATATTCCTATTCAGAACATCTATCGCGCTTGGGGACATTTTTGCCGGCCGGACGCTTACTTTGCCGTCTTTGGCAATATCTAAAACCGTAAGCCCACCGAACGCCGCCATATACTGATCCTGCTTGCCGATGGGTTTTCCTAAGATTTCAATTTCCAGCTTGCAGGCCTCCTCTGATAAATCCTGAAGCGAGATTGGGCTTCGTTGTAAAGTATGCAAGGCGTGCAATAATCCTACCGCATAACAGCTGGAAGAACCCAAGCCTGTGCCGGCCGGCACATCGGCCATAGAATCAATCTCAATCGCCTTTTCAATACCCATCATTCGCAATCCCTCGCGGGCGATTTCGTGCTGAAGCTTATCTATATGCTCAACAATCTCAGTCTTTGAATATTTGAGACGCACCAAATCGTCCACAATCGGCCGATTAACGCCGATGGACATATATTTATCTATTCCGGCAGAAAAAACAAAACCGCCGTACTTTTCATAGTAGGCAGGGAGATCTGTTCCGCCGCCACCAAGCGTCACGCGAAACGGCGTACGAGTAATAATCATATTTGTATGTTGCCCTTGACTATCTCTTGCTTTATATGTTTAATCATCTCTTCCAATCCCTGATCAATATTGGTTTTGGGCTCCCAGCCCAATTTTTTAGCTTCTGAAATATCAGCTAAAGTTATTGGGGCCTCTCCGGGAAAATCCGGTTTAAAAATTGGGGGGACAGGCACGCCGAGGTTCCGACTTATCATTTTGTACACTTCCAATATGGAATAGTTGCTTCCGCTGCCGATGTTGAAAACCTTCCCGTACACTCTGTTATCTTGCAGGCAGAGCAGATGGAAATCATTGACGTCATCTACATGGATAAAGTCGCGCTTCTTTAAACCGTCTCCATATATAATCGGCGCCTCTCCCTTAAGCAATTTAATGATAAAAGCCGACATTACCGGCGGAATGGAGCGGCGATAATCTTGGCGGGGACCATAGACGTTAAAGTAACGCATTTTTGTGACCGGCAAGCCGTGAAAACGGTGATAACCCTCGCAAAACATACCCCCCGAAAGCTTGCTTATCGCGTAAAAACTTTCGGGACGCACATCAGTTTCGGGAGTGGGCAGGACTTTACTGCCTTCATATACGGCAGACGTTTCTGAATAGATAAACCCTTTTGCTGCCGATATTCGCGCCGCTTCTAAAACATTGATCGTGCCAATAATATTGATCTCTGCGGCGGCCAGCGGATCCTGATAACAATCTGAAATAGAGGCTTTCGCCGCAAAATGAAACACAAAATCTACTCCGTCAAAAAGAGGATAGATGTCTTTGGAACGGATATCAAGCTTATGAAAAACCACCCCTTTGGGAACCTGGGTTTCCAAACCCGACTGCAGGTTATCTATTCCAATAACCTCATGTCCCTCTTTCAGAAGGCGGTCCGCAAAATTACTGCCTATAAAACCGGCTACACCGGTAATGAGAATTCGCATAAGTTAAAAGTTAAAAAAGAAAAGTGAAAAGTTACAATTCAAAATTCAAAATTTTTATCTATTTCTTACCTCTTAGTGTCGCAATGCTAGAACCTAGAATCCTAACTAATTCATCTACTTCTTTTAATAATCCCTCTAACTCGCCAACTAAAGTTTTATCTAAATCTTTAGCTAATGCTAACCAAAATTTTGTTTCATTGCCACTCTTTAAAGCGTGATTCAATAAATTTGTAAAATCTTTTTTGCTTGAGACTGCCTGTGCCTCGATTATGTTGGCACCGATAGAGGTAGATGCACGGATAAGTTGATCGGCAATAACCCAAGCAGATCTTTGATTTGGAAAATTATCTACAATAGAGATTATCCTCCTCGCAAGCAAAAACGCTCTCTGTATAAGCTGTTTTCTGAAATCTCTATTATCTTTCATGACTTTGAGTTTTAAACTACAACTTTTAACTTTGCACTTTTAACTTTTCATTAGTATCCCCAGTATGTTCCCGGTTTTGGCCTTTGCAGTATTCGGACGATAAATCCGGATGCCCAAGAAAAATGCATACAGGGAAATACTAACATAAGAACCGCTAAAAGACCAGCGTTTTTCTGCTCTAAAGTTAAGGATAGGCTTGCTAAAAAATCGGCTAAAATATATAAAATCAGCGCGCCGGAAAGGATAATGAAAAATACGGGGTTGAAAGCCGAAAGAAAAAGCAAAAACAAAACGGCAAGCATAAATGCCAACGGAGCGATTTGGCGCGGTTTTAAGATTTTATGCTTCAAAAAGAAACCCGCTCGCGCTCCCCCATACCTAAAATACAATCGCCATAAATCTCGCAGATTGTCGCGCGGAATATAATAGACAATGATATCTTTGTTCAGATATACTTTCCCGCCAGCTTTTTTGATTCGCCAGTTGATATCGGAATCCTCAGTCATTGCGGGAGCTTTTTCGTCAAAAAGTCCGATTTTTTCAAAAATTTCTTTTCTAAAACAGCCTAAATATACGCTGTCCGCGAACCCGCTTTTTTTACCGAGCCGGAATTCCGCCCCGCCAACTCCAAAAGAATGCATAGCAGCAAGCCCTATGGCCCCTTGCACGATGTTTCCGGTAAGAATAGGCCTTTGGAGGCCCCCGACATTATCGGCTTCAGTATTTAAAAGAGTTTCTGTGCACTTTTGAATATAATCTTCCGGAAGCAGAGTTCTCGCATCCACCCTTAAAAAAATTTCTCCTCTTGAGTTTTTTATTCCGACATTCAATCCGCTGGCGCGCTGGCCCTTTGGATTGTTTAAAATCCTGACCGGAAACTGCCGCGCTATCTCTCGTGTCTTATCCTTGCTCATTCCGTCCACCACCAAAACTTCCATTTTCTCTTTGGGATATATTTGTGAAAAAACTTGCTCAAGGCAGGTTTTGATATATTTTTCTTCGTTACGGACCGGAAGAATAATGGAAACTATGGGCAAATTCTTGTTTTGCATTTTTAGGTAGCCGAAATAATCATTAGATTTCTTCGTGATGGATCGGCATAAAATTTCTTCTTTGATATAATCTCCACAAAAAGGTGAGGGTTGCCTTCCGAAAAGGGGCCGGAATTCGCTTCGCCGCCAAAACGAGAAATCTCGTTCTTATAGAAGAAATCCCCGGAGTTATCTTGGCTAATTCTTCCTTGTTATTATTTATAAGGCAAAGGATTGCTATTTTCCACTTTAAACCATGGAGAATCTCACGAGTGTTATGTCTCTCCCGCTCCTGAGAGGACATTGCGGAAAATAATTTTTCAAAAATCTCAAGAAGATATTTTTTTGCCTGAAGATTAACCTCGGGCGTGGTCTTGCTGTCTTTGCGCATTTCCACTTTTACCAGCGCGGAATCAACATAACCGAATTTATACCCTGCCCCGGCAATTCTAAGCCATAACTCCCAGTCCTCGGGAGAATCGCGCCTCTCATCAACCATTCCGATTTTTTCATAAACCTCTTTAGCCAGCATTACGGTGTTTGGATTTATTACCGAAGAATGCAAAAGATCCGGGAATATGTCTCCCGAGGGGTGCGGCCCTCTTTTTTTGAAAAGTCTATCCGGGGCATCGGAGTAAAATTGCAAAGTATTGCAATACACTGCCTTGTATTCCGGATTGCGTTCAAAAAACTCCACCTGTTTTGCAACTTTCTCCGGCAGATACTCATCATCTGCATCCAAATTAGTAATGTATTTACCTCTGCTTTCTCTAATTCCGGCATTGCGAGCAGAACCAAGTCCCTTGTTTTGTTGATAAATACAGCGAATACGCGGATCCTTAAAAGATTGTATGATTTCGGCCGTGCGGTCGGTTGACCCGTCGTTGACCACGATAATTTCAATATCCCGGTAAGTTTGGGATAAAGCGCTGTTGATGGCGCGGCCGATATATCGTTCGGCGTTGTAGGCGGGAATAATGACAGACACAAGGGGCATGCTGAATTTTGACTT
>CAYJUL010000029.1:0-8715 GCA_964373345.1 uncultured Candidatus Saccharibacteria bacterium | reverse complement strand
AATGGGCGGACTTGATAAAGAAAAATTGATTAAGAAAATCAAAGAACTTCCGTAATAAAATTATGGTCAAATCAGCAAAACAAAACGGGAAAGAGTTGTATCGGTGCAAAGAGTGCGGCTTTCACTACGACAGCAAAGAATGGGCGGAGAAGTGTGAAGTATGGTGTAGAGAACACCAGAGTTGCAATATAGAAATTACGGCTCAAGCAGAAGAAAACAAACCTCAAAACTGATTCATAATTCTCAAAAACTGTCTCATTTGTCTCATTTCCCGAATAAAACGCTGACCCACGTGCCTCAAATGAGATACTGGTAAAATCGCCGAAAACACCCCTAAATGAATGGTACCCGCCAGAGGCGAGGCTCGCTTCGCCCACCTTGTGGGCGAGCGGCTAGACCCGAGTGTCTCGCCTTTGATGCAATGCGCATCAGAACAAAACCCGCCTCAATTACAAGGCGGGTCTGAATGGGTAAGGCTGGTCGAAGCCGCACGTTTTACAGCGAAATCGCTTAGTCCTTTTGTCGCAGCGTTTCTCAAGGCCGCAGTTGGGGCATGCCTCCATCCAGGTATCGGTTCCCAGATTTATGACTGATCGCGTGGGGGTTTGTGTCACGAATGGTCCTAGCGTCTTCCTGCGTTCTTCGAAATGCCTTGCTACTTCTTCTTGGGAAGGAACTATATTTTTTCCGTCGTCGTGGTCTTTGAACATGTCCCCTAAGACATACCGGTAAATTCGTTCTCGGAGCTCTTCGGGGAATATTTCATCGATTTGGCGATGGAGTAATGCCTTAAAGTCCCCCTTTTCTTCTATGGCGCCTAGAGTAACCCTACAAAGAGCGATTCTCAAAGAAAACGAGAACGAAGGATCGGTGAAGAGCGAATCTTCATTGATGCAGGCAAAGAGATCAGCGATAGCGCCTTCCGGGTCCGGAAGGTAAACGTTATGCTTTCGTAAAAATTCAAGCCAATACCCTTTTCCGTTCTCTACAAGCGCTCCGAGGTAATGAAGCGCTTCTTGCTCGCTTATGTATTCGGATTGATTTCCGAAAAGATCTCTCGCGCGCCTTTTAACATCTCTAAAAAACAAGTTCAATGGGTCTAGTTGTTGTCCTGACATGGAACTCCTTTTTTGGATTTCAAGGGCACGATCTCTTTTTTGATATTAGCATATTAGTCTAAAAAAGTCAATCTTCTGCATGGGGTTACCCATATAATTTATCGTCGTTAACGCAATTCTCATGCCCGCCTTGCCTAACGGCCTATGTGGGGATTTTTCAAAGAGCAACTCGGGGCTCAAAGGTCACGCATTGCCGTTAAACATATTCCAATGAAAGAAGTGTCGCAAGCAGTTGCTTTTATTCCTCAAATCGTGTACGATAAACATATGACCAAAAAACAACAATTTCTCGAGGAACATAATAGGCTTTCTTCTCTAAGCTTGCAGGCTACCACAGGAATGCTTTCTCGTTTTAGAGCAGAGAAGCCGGGTCTTTTTAGGGACAGTGATTGGTCTGTAGAAAAACTGAGAAGACCTTTTATTTTATGGCTTACTTCTTTTTCTCTGGAAGAGAGAGACGGATGAATTACTCCCGATCCTGTTGCGTGCTTGACAGGATGGTTTGGTTATAGTAAAATAGCAGTTGTTATGATGAAACAGGTTAAGTGGACCTTTTGGCCATTTTATCCTATATCCATCAGGCAAAAGGTCTAGAGTATAAATGTAATTAAAAAATACATCAAATGGCAGACGACAATACAGGCGGTTTTCAGCGAAAAATGTATCAGGGCGATTGGAAATGTTCAAAGTGCGAAACAAAGATTACTGAACTTCCATTCGATCCTGATCCGAGCCGACTCGATCAGCTCATGTGCCGAGAATGCCACAGGCAAAATCGGCCGCCAAGACGAGATCGTTTCTAAGCCGCAATCAACTAACAAAACGTCCCGCAGGGGACGTTTTGTTAGTTGATTGCGAGATGGGGCGATGCGCGACGCTGAAAGCTGACCCCAAAAGTATTTAACCTAGCAAGAGAGAAGCCGACAGACTCGAGATAATTCAGCGTTTAAAGTGGGACGTTAGAACCTCTTGCATTATTTTGGTTGTTTTGCTATGTTTAATTTAGAACCAAAACAGTCGAAGGGAGGTGAGTAGAATGGCTAAACGACAATACTTTGTTCAGTTGAAACTGTCAAGTTGGAATCTTGAGGGCGGATATTCGGAAGGCGAGGCAGTTGTCGCAGATACCGACGCCCAAGCTATTAAGAAGGGACGAGAGTATCTTCAGGAGCGTAAAAGTCTCGGACAAAGCGAAACTGGATTTAGAGTTTTGAGGTTAGTGCACGAAGAAAGCGTCCCCTAATCATATCAAGCCGCTCCGTAGTGGGCGGCATTTTAATTGATTTTAGCAGTTTGGAAACGAAGGACTTGTCGGTAGCGGTCATCCAATAGGTTCTAACCCATTCGACCCGTTCGATATACTCAGGTCTTCGACTCCGAGGCTCAGACTCGAGGAGGTCGCCTTGAGGAATTCGAAGGGCGATAAACTCAGGCCTTCGGCTCTGAGGCTCAGGACATTCGTTTCCCTCTGGACTGAGGACCCTCGGGACGAACGTCTGAGAGACTCAGTCTCGATGAGCTCCCGAAGAGGTTAGTCCTGAGCGCTGTCGAAGGACTAACGTTATCCACCACTTTCCGTTACCGAGAGCGCGCCCAAAAGACCGGCGTGAGCCGGTCTTTTTTACCCCAATAGCCCGCATTCGGCTGCAACCTTATCCTTCTCTCGCGACCGCAACGCCCCACACTTCTTTTGCGCCGGCCATCCTTAAGGTCCTTGCGCATTCTTCCATTGTCGCCCCGGTGGTAAACACATCGTCTACAAGCAGGATTTTCCTGTTTTTTATTTTTTCAGCGTTGTCGCATCTAAATACGCCATTTAAGTTGGTCTGCCTTTGGGTTTTAGACAGTTGAGCCTGGGGGAGGGTAGGCGCTGTTTTGATTAAAACATTTTCCGCCAATTCGCCGCCCAGCGCTTTCTGAAGTTCTTTGGCTATTTCCGCGGATTGATTGAATCCTCGCTGTTTCAGCTTCTTTTTATGAAGAGGCGCCGGAATCCATAAAAACTCTCCCAAATCTTTTTTGTGGATAAGCCCAAAATGGCTTATAATTAAATTAGCAAGAGCGGGCGCGAGGCATTTTGCCAGCCAAGGCTCATATTTCAATTGATTAATTAATTGACGCGCCAGCGGATTTTCATGGGATGCGGCGCAGAAAAGTCCGGTTAATTTATGGCTCTTTCGGCATTTTTCGCAGGTTCTGCCGTCCGGAACCACCCTGGGTGGAGAGCAAAAAGGACAGTATTGGTTTTCCAGGATCTCAATTAAAGAAGCGCAATCCGGACAGAGCCAGATTTGCGCGATTCCGCATTTGGCGCAATATGGCGGAAATAAAGCGTCAAGCAAAAAAGAATTTAGGTCCGAAATGGATTTTTTGGACACATCTACTATATATAATATTAGACCATTGCTTTCAATATGATCGGTTCGTTTTTCGTGTTATTCTAAAATAAGCATCCGATGCCGTTTAAATTCCCAATTGAATTTAATCTTGGAGCCATAAAATCACGATTGTTGAAACAGGAGATTAAAGTAAGCGTCCCGTCGCGGACGTTTTTAGGCGTTGATATCGGAACTTCATCGCTGAAAATAGTTGAAGTGAGCAAAACGGGAGACAGGATAAAGCTTGAAAATTACGGAGAAATGCCGGCCATTTCTTTTTTTGAAAAGCCCTTCCGCAGCTTTCAGAAAAGCACTCTGTCTCTTGCCTCCGAAGACATAGCCAAGGCCATAAAAGGCATTATGGAAGAGGCTAAAATAAAAACCGCGCAAACCGTTTTTTCCATTCCCGATTTCTCCACTTTTTTTACCACTTTTGAGATACCGGCGATGACAAGCGAAGAAATGAATCAGGCCGTTGAGTATGAAGCCAGGCAACACGTACCCCTGCCCCTGGTTGACATCACCCTTGATTGGCAGATTATATCGGGCAAGCCTTCCGCCGATAACCAAAAAGGGGGGCCCATGAAAATTCTTTTGGTAGCGGTACCCAATGAGGTCATTAATCAGTATCAGCAAATAGCTCAGTTGGCCAATCTTGAACTGCGAGCCATAGAAGCCGAAGTTTTTAGTCTGGCGCGATCCATCGCCGTGCTTGAACCCCATCCGGTTATCTTGCTTGATATCGGGGCCCAGACCACAACCGTAAGCGCCGTTGAAAATGGTATAATAAAATTGAGCCATAGTTTTGATATGGGCGGAGGAGAGTTTACGCAAAGGCTGGCTCAGTCGCTGGAAGTGGACTGGCTGGAGGCTGAAGCTTTAAAAAAAGAGCAGGGCCTTGAGCATCGGCTGGGCGCCGGCAACGCAGCACCCTCTTTTGCGGCAAAACCAACTTCAAGGACAGTGCTGATTCCGCTTATAGATTTGATCGTTGACGAGATAGAAAAGATATCTATGAGCTTCAAGCAGAGCGAAAATAAAGAGGTGGTTAAAATTATTTTGGCCGGCGGGTCATCAAAATTACCGGGCTTGCTGGAGTATATAGGCTCTCAGCTGAAAGAAGAAGTGGTGCTGGCCAATCCGTTTTCAGATTTATTTTACCAGTCGATTTTGGATGGGACCCTCAAGGAAATGGGACCGGCCTGGAGCGTATGCGTAGGAGCCGCGGTCAGGGGCTTAGAGTAACCCAAGAATGCCTAATATCTAATTTCTAATGACCAATCAAACCTAACGACTCAATGACTAAAAATTTAGACATTAGACATTTCAGAATTAGACATTGATTAGACACCGGGTCAACTAGACATTTTAATTTTGTGGTTGAATTAATTCCAAGAAAACAAGCGGAGATTATGAGGTTGCCGCGCTGGGCGGATACGCTTTTCTATGTTGCGTTCATCTTGCTTTTGGCTTCAGCCGCGGCCTTCGTGGCTCTTAACCAGCTCAACAATGCCGCCAAATCCGATCTCGAGGAAACTAAAGACAAAATAGCGGTTGAGCGCGCTTCCGTTCAGAATAAAGTTTTAGAAGAAAGAGTATTGGGATATAAACAAAAGATAGAGAATTTCGTGGCCCTTTTGGCTACGCACAAGAATACTGCCCAGTTTTTTAAGAATCTGGAATCCTCTACGCATCCGTTTGTATGGTTTTTTGATATTGCGCTGGATGCGCAAAAGTTTAGCGTAAAACTGGCGGGGCGGGCCAAGGATTTTACCGCGGTCGGCCAACAGCTTTCTTTGTTGGCCGAGAACCCTAATTTTAAAGACATCAATTTCAGCGATCCGGTTTTAACCGACAAGGGTGAGGTAGAGTTTTCCCTGCAATTTTTACTTGACCCGATAATTTTTAAATAATTTTATCAACAGCGTGGATATATGACTAAGCGACGTTTGTTAGCGAGCTCAATAATGCTGTTATGCGCTTTCGTCCTGTCTTTCTTTTTGACATGGCCGACTTATCAGGGATTTCAGCGAAATTTGCAGGAACTCAAGGGCGTGACTCTGGAATATCAGTATTTGAGCGAGCATTACGCAAACCTTGAGAGGATTGATGAAGAGTTGCGTCAGAACGAAACGGCTCTGGCAAAAATAGATTCCGCTCTGCCGTCTTCTCCGATGATACCGGACCTTCTTGATTACCTGCTTAAAGCCGCCTCCCAAAACGGTCTTATTGTCGGCAACCTTGGGGCAAGAGTCGTTAAGTCTTCTCAAACTAAAGCTCCCATGCAGGATATAGAGGTTGAAGTTTCGGTATCGGGATCTTACGAATCTTTAAAGAGCTTTTTAAATACGTTACACAAAAACGCAAGGATGATAGAAGCAGATTCTATTTCTTTCTCTACGCCATCGGACGAAGCGCTATTTTCTTTTCAAATCAATTTAAGAACTCATAGCCAGTAGTCGTTAACATGGCCATAACTTTTGCCCAACAAAAAAGAAAACAGCAGTATTTATTGCTTGCGTTGGCGGGGGTTGCCTTGCTTACGTTGATCGTAATATGGACGGGATTTTTCAAAACCGAACCTTCTGCCTCGCCAGCGGTTTTCTTGCCCGCCAAACCCCCGGAGGTCAAGATTGATCTTACAACGCTAAAGAGCCTTGCCGTGCAGGGCCTGGACTCGTTTCCGCAACTCCCGCCATTTTACGTTGACGCCACGGCCGGAGCCGTGTTGGGCAGGACAAATCCATTCATTCCTTATGGCGGGCGTCAAAAATAGAAAGCAAAGCGGCAGATCATAAAGTTTTTAATTTTATGCCACCAATACTACAAGCATTATTAAAGAAAGGGCTTTTGGACAAAAAGACCGCCGAAGATTTGGAGAAAGAAATCAAGAGGTCCGGCAGAAAAGAAGAAGACGTGCTTCTAGAGCAGGGCAGGGTTGCGGAAGATGTTTTATTCCGGCTTAAGAGTGAGTTTTCCCAGATCCCGCTTAAAGAAATCATGCCGGAAGATGTGCCGCTGGACATTTTGGGTTTAATTCCGGAAGAAGCGGCCAAGCACTATAAAATGGTTCCTTTGGGCTCCAAAGACAATGTTGTGGCCATAGGGATGATTTACCCCGAGGATTTGTCCGCTCAGGACGCTTTAAGATTCTTGGCGCGCCGCGGCGCTTTTGATTACAAGGTTTTTATCATTACCCCGAAAACATTTAATGATATCGGTAAACGCTACCGAACCTTTAAAACCGAAGTAACGGAGGCCCTTGGCGAACTGGAAAGCGAGCTCAAAAAAGAAAAAGGAAAAGAGAAAAAGGGCGCTAAGGCCGAGGCCTTGGCGCGTATAGTAGAGGAAGCGCCCATTACTCGCGTAGTCGCGGTTTTATTAAGATACGCCGTTGAAGGGCAGGCTTCGGATATACACATTGAGCCCACCAAAAAAGAAATCAGAATCAGGATGCGTCAGGACGGAGTTTTGCATACGCGTCTTATTTTGCCGTTAAAGACAGCTCCGGCCGTGGTGGCCAGAGTTAAAATTTTATCAAATCTGCGCATAGACGAGACGCGCATGCCTCAAGATGGCCGCTTCAGCGCCAAAGTTGATGATAAAGACATTGATTTTCGTGTTTCTACCTTTCCGACGGTAATGGGGGAGAAGGTTGCCATTAGAATATTGGATCCGTCAGCAGGACTTAAGGGCCTGGCGGAACTTGGATTGTTCGGCAGAAATTTAAAAGTTGTGGAAAAGGCCATCGCGCAGCCCTTCGGTTCCATTCTCGCAACCGGCCCCACCGGCTCGGGAAAAACGACCACCCTTTATGCCATTTTGCAGATTTTAAACAAAGAAAGCGCAAATGTTGTGACCCTGGAAGACCCGATAGAATATTTTATTGAAGGCGTTAATCAATCTCAGGTCAGGCCCGAGATCGGATACGATTTTGCCTCAGGTCTTCGTTCAATCGTAAGGCAGGACCCGAATATTATTATGGTTGGAGAAATCCGGGACGGCGAGACCGCCGCCTTGGCCACCCACGCGGCCCTAACCGGCCATGTTGTTTTATCAACACTCCACACCAATAACTCAATAGGAGTTATACCAAGACTCATTAATCTCGGGGTTGCGCCTTATCTTGTGCCGCCAACTCTGCGCATAGCTATAGCCCAAAGATTAATGAGGAGGCTTTGCGATGAATGTAAGAAAAAAGTTAAGGCGTCCCGGGCGCAGGAAGAAATTATTTTGGCAGAGCTTAAGGATTTGCCCCCGGATTTACTCAAAGAAGTTAAATCTTCAGGAGGATTATATCTTCATGAAGCCGTGGGATGCAGAAAGTGCAAGAATGCCGGTTATACGGGCCGAATGGCCATCTTTGAAATTCTGGAAATGTCTGACGAGATATCAAATCTCATACTTAAAAATCCATCGGAATCCGAAATTGGTAAAATCGCGAAAAGTCAAGGAATGATCAGTATGCGCCAAGACGGCTTTTTGAAAGCCATCGGAGGTCTGACCTCTCTGGAAGAAGTAGTACGAGTTACGGAAGAGGAGTAATTTATTATGACGAGCAGAACGCTCGACATATCGGGCTTACCGCCCGCTATGAGCTATGCCAAATTACGAAACCCAACTTAAAGAAGTTCTTTCTCTTGTTGCGCAAGAGCAGGCTTCGGATCTGCATTTAACCGTGGGCCACCCTCCCATACTGCGAATTTCCAGAAAGCTGGTGCCGTTGGTGAAATACAAAGCATTGACGGGCGACGACACCCGCGGTCTGGCCTTCGCCCTTATGGACGGAACGCAGCAAGAAAGACTAATGGTTCGCAAAGAAATAGATTTTTCATATGCTTTTGAGAACAGTTCCCGTTTTCGAGTAAACGCTTTTTTCCAAAGAGGAGAAATAAGCATAGCCATGCGTCAGGTGCAAATGAAGATCAAAAATCTCGAAGAGCTTAATTTGCCGCCGATGCTGCACGAGTTTACTCGTCCCATGCAAGGCTTCGTTTTAATTACGGGGCCCTCAAGCCATGGCAAATCCACGACTTTGGCCGCCTTGGTGGATGAAATAAATCATACTCGATCCGTCCACGTCATTACGATAGAAGATCCCATAGAATATATTTTCAGCGACGACAAATCAATCATTGAGCAGCGCGAATTATACCAAGACACAACTTCTTTTGCCGGGGCGCTAAGATCCGCATTCAGGCAAGATCCCGATGTTATAA
>CAYJUL010000028.1:0-8731 GCA_964373345.1 uncultured Candidatus Saccharibacteria bacterium | reverse complement strand
ATTTTGTAACGTTTGCGCGCGGGATATAATAGTTTGGAAAACATTTCTTTCTTGAAGGTGTAGAAACTGCCCACGAAAGCAATATCGCATAAAAATCGCCTGTCCGGCTTATCCGGGAAAAGATAACGGGTATTAGCCGCTGGTGGAATAAAATAAAGCTCCCTTCCGGATAACTCTTGGAACCTATGGGTAGTTTCCGGGGGCTGATAGGAATAGCACAGGTCAAAAAACGGAAGGTATTTGCGGGAAGAAGGAATTCTTTCCGGCGGCTCGTCTCTTTCTGCGCCTAAAGTAACAAGGCAAAAAATAAGCGTGCCCCCTGATTTCAGCTCGCCGAAAAATTCGGGAGGCACGGGTTTTGTTCGCGACCACCTCTCAAGACAGCCAAAATCAAAAAGCAGAAGGTCAGGTTTCGCCTCCAGCGCTTTTTTCTGAAAGTCCCCAAACTCGCTCATGGTATAAAATTCATGTCCTTCGGCGATAAACGCATCGCGGTACCCTTCGTATATCCACCTGTCCGCGCCCAAACCGTAGGGATTTGAAACGGTATAAAGTATTTTCATTTACTTGTAGGCCCTAACGTATATAAGATCCCAAAACGGACGTAATTTAATAAGCGGTCTAAATACATTTCCGAATATTTTTCTTGCAATGGTTTGGTTGTAGTCGTAAAAACCAGATTCTATTTTAGAAAATCCGGCGGCCAAAAAAAGCCGGCGGAGAAATCCTTCTGTAAATTCTTCCTCGTAACCATGCTTCATCAGCCTTGATCCAAGAATCTTTGTGTGAAGAAAAGAAAACAGTTCCCGCAAGATCGGCAAGCGAGGCATTACGCCGTGTCTCTGGTTCAGGGTAAAAGTAAGCAGGGAAAGGGCAGGGACCGTTTGAAAGGTGTAGCCGCCCCCTTTTGCGACTCTGAAAAGTTCCCGCACGGAAATCTCAATAGTCCGAGAGTGCTCTATAACTCCAATGCCGGCTGAAATATCAATGCTCTCTGAGCGCAGCGGCAAATGTATTATATCGGCGCACACAAAAAATCCGTCAACCCCGTGCCGCTCAAAATGCTTTTTGGCTATTTCCAAAACTGCCAAATCAAAATCCACGCAAACCACCCTAAAACCATGCTCTGCTAAATAAAAAGACAGAAACGAGGGACCAGATCCGATTTCAAGAAAAAGACTGTGGGGTGCGGAGGCAGTAAGATATTTTAAAATAAAGGGCGTGTTATCTTGGTCATATTTTAGCTTTTCTGCCTCCCAATCAAAATTATGCCAGAATTCGCTCCATTTTTCATGATTTACAGAACTGTCCTGATTTTCTGCGTTATTTGCGCGGAAAAATACCGGGATCCCATTGATGATTTCGTAATTCTTTCGACATGAAACACAAAAAAGAGCTTCTCTTTTTTTCTCAAGCTCGTTTAAACAGTGCGGGCAACAAAGCATACCAAAAAAATCTTCTGTCATGATTTAAAGCAAATGATATCTAGAGGTCATCTGGAAACTCTTCTTCGTAGCGAAATCAATGAAGCGCGAGGAAGCGTATATGGCTGAATATACGCTGACGAGCGCTGAATTGCTTGCAGCCGCAATACTGCAATTGCAGTAGAAGAAAGGGTTTCCAGATGACCTCATAATCGCTAATCACTATTTACTTTCCATACAACATTTGCTCCTTCTTTAAATTTCGTGATGTCTATTTTTCTCTTTGGGTTGTATATATCATATGGCCCATATCCATATCTTGCCATATACTCAATAAGTTCTTCTCGGCTAATGCCCAACAAGGGATAAGCCGAAGGGGTAATCTCGCAAATAATAACCGGCCTGTAATCTGTTTCCTCAAAATAGTTTTGAAGTCCCTTCAAAACTGGAAACTCATAACCTTCCACGTCTATCTTAATAAGGGCGACATTTTCCAAGTGATACTTTTTTATGCGTTCATCAAGCCGCGCCACGGAAACTTCCAAGTATTCTCGCCGAGGATTATGATGAAAACCCCGAATCATACTGCTTCCTCCGGTTTGAGGGGGAGGCGAATAATCAAGAATGCTTGTTCCTGCCCCTTCGCCTAAAGCGTGGTTATCAACCTCAATATGATATTCCGGATTTGCCTCCACAAGTTTGCGAAGATAAGAAAAGAGCAAAGGAGCCGGCTCAAAACCATACACCCGTCCTGTTTTCTTAACCATGCTTGCCCCCACCGCGCTCAAGTATCCAATATGAGCTCCCACGTCAATAAAGATGTCGCCGGGCTTCAGGGTCTTCTTCATATACTCCACGGTCGCAATCTCATAAAGACTAAATTGCATTTGCCTCAAGTAGGGCATTGTCTGGGGCGGATTCTTAAAATCAATTGGAAATATAACTCCATTAATATTTTTATTGAAAACTCCGCTTGGCCGAGGCATGGAAAAAAGAAGGTTTTCTATGCAAAATTTTCTGAAGTATTTAAGGAATAAAGTCGGGTTCAGGAAAAATAATTTTATCCCTTCGCGATATTTGTCGTAAAAAAGTATGTCCCGTTTCCTCCAAATAACATTTGTTCCGCCTTTAAGTTTCGCGATGTCAACTCTTAGCCGCGGACTATAAATATTATATGCTTCATATCCGTATTTTCTCATGTAGCTTGCAAATTCCTCTAAGCTGTATCCCAATAAAGGATATGCCGGGGGATTAATCTCGCATATTATTACGGGACGATAAGTGGTGCTCTCAAAATACCCCTGGAACCCTTTAAGCACAGGAAATTCATAACCCTCAACATCAATTTTAACTAACGATATTTTTACAAGATTATTTCTCTTGGCATATTCATCAAAACGCATTACAGGAACGTCTATGGTTTCTGCTTCAGAAAGATTACGGACCCTTAAAAACTGGGGGACAAGGGTATGCGAACCCAGATTGGGAGATGAAGCGCAGGTCATTTTCATGGTTCCATCTTTTTCCCCGAGGGCGCAGGTATTTACTGCAATTTTATAACGCGGATTCATCTTGGCAAACCGGTTCAGCCAATCACGGTATGGCGGGTATGGCTCAAAACAGTGCGCCTGTCCGGTTTCCCCAACAATACTAACCCCAATCGCCGCCAGATATCCCGAACTTGCGCCAATATCAATGTAAATGTCTCCCGCCCGCAATGTTTTCTTGATACACTCTGTAATCTCAATCTCCGGCAGGTCAAAATAAATCTCTTTAAGGCACCTTTGAATTGTTTTGTCTTCGGGGCAAGGATACTCTAATTCAAACTTCACTCCTTTAAAATTTTTCTTGATTCGGGTTGGCGGTCTAAAAAGGGGAAATACTATCGTCCTCAAAAATGCCCACCTTACATATTTAAAGAATAGTGGCGGATTTCCAAAAAACATCTGGGTTGCTCTACGAATCCTTTTTGCAAAAATTTCGGCAGTCATAATAATGAAAACGGCTTGAAAATCATTTTACGCTTGTATGCCATATATAATCTATGGAAAATTAGGTATGTTTTTTTACTTAAAAAACTCAGAATAAACTGAGCGTAAGCTAAAATATTCAACGGCCAAATTCTGATCGCGCTTCTTATATATTCCCTGCCCTCGGTCTGTCTTCCAAGTCTGCATAACTTACCGCCAATTTTCTGAAAGTAAAAGCTTTTTAGTTTTGGTTCCGCATCAAAAATTTTTTTGTAACGCTCTAAAACCATTCTTTCCAATTCTGCCGCGTCCAATAGTTTATCGCCTAAGCGAGCCCCTGCGTGCTGACGAATTCTTACAACAACCTCCGGCGTAAAATCCACTTCATACTTTTCTGCCAACCGCAGATATAGCTCCAAATCCTCTCCGGTTTTAACTCGCTCGTCATATCCGCCAAGAGTTTCAACAACTGATTTTTGCAATAAAGGATTAGAAGCAGAACCTGTAAAAGCGTCTTTTTGCCGGAGAAGATCTTTTAAGATAAACCCCCGCAGAACAGGATAATGAGTTTTTACTTCCTTTCCTGGGGCATCAACCCATATAAATCCGCCGTATACGAGAGCGAGCTTTGGATCTCCTTTTTCAAAAACCAGCAATTCGGATTCCAGCTTATTTGGCAGCCACTCGTCATCGTCATCCAAGAAAGCAATGAATTCCCCCCGCGATTCTTTCACTCCTAAATTGCGCGCGGGCGAAATGCCCAAGGGCCTATGTTGTATATATCTTATCCTCTCGTCTTGAAAAGTTCTTACTATGTCCTCGGTGTTGTCCGCGGAACTATTATCCAAAACAATCAATTCAAAATCCTTATATGCCTGATTCAGAACGCTGACAACGGCTTTCTTTAGAAAATCAGCCCTATTGAAAGTAGTGATGATAGCTGAAACTCTCGGCATAATTTATAATTTTGAATAGAAATTATAAATTCAAAATTCTTTTAAGTCCTTCGTCCAAAGAAACTTCAGCTTCCCACCCCAGCTCTTTCTTGATTTTGGAATAATCTAAACAGTATCTCATTTGCTCTCCCGGTCTATCCGGCAAATATATGGGCTCTGCTTCCCTCCCCAGCAAATCGGCTATTTTTTTATACACCTCATTTAATGTCGTTTCCTTACCGGTACCGATATTAAATACCGGACTTGGATGCTCATCTGACACATCAAGCGCCATAAGATTTGCCCGCACCACATCGTCAATATACACATAATCTCTGGTTTTGCTTCCATCGCCCCACATTTCTGCCTGCTGACCATTGGAAAGCCTACGAATATAATCTGCCATGGCACCCGTCATTTGCCTGGGCCCGTACACCGCTGAATAACGCAAAATCACATAAGGCAGGCCAAACATTTTTTTGTAAAATTTTAAGTAGTTCTCTACGGCATGTTTTGCCACCACATAAGGAGAAACTGGATCTATAGACTCTGTCTCTTTAACCGGCAGGTTTGGATTGTTGCCGTAGACGAATCCGGAAGAAGAAAATACAAACTTTTTAACACAGCCGAGCTCTTTGATTTTTTTGAACATCCTGATAGACCCCACCAGCGAATCCATATCCAAAAGCGGATTTTCTACCGATTTTGGCACCAAAACAAAAAAGGCAAGATGATAAACTATCTCGGGCCGCTCTTTTTCTAATACGTCGTCGAAAAATGCATCTGCGATATTCATCTTATAAAACTTCGCTCGCCGGTTAAGATTTTCCTTCCTGCCGGTAGAAAGATCATCGGCCACAACAACATTTGCCCCGTTTTCAATTAGAGCATCAACCGTATGAGAACCTATAAAACCAGCGCCTCCGGTAATTAAGATCTTTTTATTTTGAAAATTCATAGATAAAAATATTCTATGGAATGTCCCAGTAGTCTCCTAATCATATGATTCATCTTCTTAAAGATGTGGTATGTTTTTAGGAGAATCGGCTTTATACGTTTTGGGGTATGGATGTAAATTTCCCAAAATAACTGAAATCCGTAAATTACAATATTATTCCACAAATTCTTGAACGAAACAATACCTCTGAATTTTCGGGCAATATCCGATCCTTGAGGCACAGAAGCTATTAATCCTATGTCTTGCTTGTCCTTGGGATCTCTGCGCCTCTTTTTCATGTCCATAACACGGTAAAGGGTTAAAAATTTATACCCATCGTAGAAAAAATAGTTGGAAGGATCGAAAATCAGCTCTTTCAATTGTTCTCCATAAAGAAACCTAAATTCATCATGACTGTCTATGCCCGCGGGGCCGCATGGGACATTCCGAAAGCTCACGTAGTCTAGATCGCTGCAGTCGCGCAGGCCGTATGCCGCAAGAACCGCGCCGCCGTCAACGCACAACTCGTCTTTATCATATCCATTAGTCTGCAGCCAGCTTTTATATCGCTCGAATAATTCGCGGAAGTTTTGAAATTTTGTAGGATTTGCGTAATTAAAAAAGTGCACGCTGTTTTTATTAAAGACCTGCTCTGCGATGCGTACCGTTTCCTCGTGATCATCTGAAGTGTGAACGGGTAAGTCTTCATGATGAAACATCTTCCTTATTTCCGCTTTCGTCTTTATCAAATCCTCTTGATGATCTGGTTCAAGCACCAGCACCCTCAGGGCTTCTTTTGATACAAACCGTCTGCTGGCATGAATTTCCCGGGTAAGATCGTTGAGCCATTCTTTGGGTTTATACATCTGCGCAATGAGATTGCCGACTCCCCTTCTGGTGAGGTAAATTTCCCTTTCGTAGCAAATATTATGGTCAGCCAACATTGCTCTTACTTTTGGGTATCTTTCTCTCACCAGGGGAAACACGACGGCTAATTTCGTACTGGGATTCATCCTGCAATATTGCAGAGTTATTTGATCTAAAAATTCGTAAGGAAAACCCCTATCTAGATAAAACTGGAATGGACGTACCGAAACCTTCCTGGACATTTTTAGCACAACGAGGGGAACGTCATATAGAAGGGCGGCGGCAATACGGTGCATTCCGTCCCAAAGATCCATATTTTGATTAACCGGAATTATAGATTCTTCCGGTACAAATCCGCGTTCCCTGACAGAATCAAGTATTCTATGGAATTCTCTGGTGCGACCGCTTACCGACTCCAGCTTGGCTGCCTGGATATAATGAGTGTACATATTTATCATCCAACGGGTCATCTTCCCTTCTTGTCTTGCTTTTGCATATAAGTATTTCGCGAGAATATCTATATAACGCTTGGATGTTAAAAAGTCGCGCGGATGAGCTTTTATAACGGAATAATTCTCTCCGGGATCAATCCCTGCAAGGTCTTTCAGCTCCTTTTTTGAAATTTTCTGTAAATCAATCATTTGAGATTACTGCCTCTACCCTGACCACAGGGCAAGAGGTCTAGCGCTTATTTACAAGAGAGGGTAGTGAAGCAATGTTCTACTGCCCTCCAAGAGCGTTCACGAAAAATTCGGCAAAATGTTCTTTGCTAAAGGGTTTCATTTTTTCGGAATGCAGAAAGACGCGAGCATTTTCGCGGTATCTTTGGATATCGTCTTTGCTCAGTGACTTCAAAAAACTCCGCAACTCTTCATAATTTTTTCCGCCCGAGGCGGATCCGCCCTTGGCGGAAAAATCGCGCATATCAATAAAACACTCCTTGGGAATATATTCCTGAATATCCGGCGCCCCAAAATAAATAGGCACCGTTCCCGTATAGAAGCAGTCAAAAAGCGCCTCTCCGATAAAGCCGGGGGTGATATTATTTTCAAAGGCAATAGCGAAATTATATTCGCTCAACTTTTGAAATTTGGACTGAACGGACCCCTTATATGCTTTTTGGATACTGTTTTTGTAAAACCAATATGGAAGGGGCAGGCATTGATCCCAGCCGTACCCGTATAAATCAATATCCCCGGTTCTGCTGAAAAAATCAATTATTTTTATTCTTTCGCCCAAAAGATCTTTTTGGAAATACAAACGCTTTCTGTTAACAAACATTATAAAACGCCTAAAGAAACGTGTCCTTTTATTAAAATTAATCATTACCAAAAACCCTCTCTTCGTGTTGCCCCAATACTGAGGCAACACATCGTTGTAGGGCCTTGGGATTCGGTAATGGCCAAACCTTGGCTTATCCGCCTTGATTGTAAGATAGACGGCATCGTATATTCCGAACAAGCGGTTCAGGTTTTGATAAACCTCCGGATGAACCGTTGGCGGCTCGCCCTGGAAAAGAATTCTTTTTTTAAAAAGGGCCAAATTTATACTGGGGTGCTTTCTGCGCTTGCCTAGCCGCCAGTAAAGCTTTCTAGAAAAACTCTTGTGGTCAAAAGATACGTATATGTCTTCCGGGGTTGCTTTTTCTTTATTCCAAAAGTCAATCGTATGCACCCGTATGTTTCTTTCAAGACAATAATCTTGCAGATACCGCCAAACAAATAAGCGGTCATCCTTATCATTGGGGTCTTTTTGGAACATCGCATCGGATAAACATCCATACGAAAATGGATCTAAATAAACGTTTGTCATAGTTTTGCGATGGATATTGGATTATATGTTTATAACTTCAAACGCCTCCCCGTGCCAACCGAAAGCAAATAGATGTTGCTTTCTAAAATTGGGGTTCCTTTGCTCAAACTCTCGTAGGGCTTTTCTTTCGCCGTGCTCGTCGTTCTTGTTAAAGGAATTATAATCATCAAACAGCAAAATTGAGCCCGCGACCAAATAGTCCTTAATAAAGTCCAAAACCTCAACTGCGGATTCGTAAATATCGCAATCAATTACGCAGATTGAAACCGGTGAAAATTCATTGGTTTTTTTAAAATTCTCAAAAAGTTCTTCGGAATAGAATCCCTTAAACAGTTTTACCCTTTCGGGGTCCGCCCCAAATTCTTTCAGTTTGTTCGCGACAAAATCGTAAGAGGCGGCGTAGTGTCCCTTGCCGAAAGCGGGTTTCGCGCCGTCCACCTTTGATTCCGGCAAGCCCTCAAAAGAATCAAAACCATATAAATGAAAGTTAGAAACGTTTAATTGGCGCGCGTACATATCGGAGAACCATAAGCTAAAACCTTTAAATACTCCAAACTCATAATAAGCGCAATGATCCAGCAAATTATTTCCCGACTTGCGTTTTTGAACCTGAACGTTAAAGGCCTTAACAATTCCTTCCAGCGACATTGGTGAAACGGGGTAAAAGAAAGGATTGTCGCCATGAAGACGCTTGTGCGCGGCCCTGTATTTTCTGGCGGCCAACCATTTAAAAGGGTTCTTAAAAAGAGGGGGGGGAGTTAAACCAATCCTGATATCATCAGCTTT
>CAYJUL010000027.1:0-8760 GCA_964373345.1 uncultured Candidatus Saccharibacteria bacterium | reverse complement strand
AAATACAGAGATGGGGATTATACCGAGGTTGTCCCTCCCGTTCCCATCCCGAACACGGAAGTGAAATACCTCAAGGCCGATGGTAGTCTCAAGGCGAGAGTAGGTAATCCCCATCTCTGTATTGAACTCGGAATCATGCCCCGTACCGAACGAGCGAAGAAAGTTCTTGTATGGGGTGAAATACTCCAAGGCCGATGATAGTCTTTCGGGGCGAAAGCAGGTAGCCGTCGCCGAAGCGCTCAAAGTCTTGCTTAACAAAAACAAGCGCCCCCTTTTGGGGGCGCTTGTGCAATCAGATGTCTCAAATTATTTTGGCAGAACGAATGAATGACAAAAGACCTTATAAGAATATTTGGTGAAATAATTTTCATCAAAATACTATTATTATACCATAATTTTTAATATCAAGCAAGACTTTTAATTCGGGCCTTCTTTTATATAATAACAAAATGAAAGAGATTTTAAGGTATGCGGCGTTGGCCGTCGCGGCCGTCTCAATTTTCGGCTTAGCCAACATTTTCAGCACCCAAGTCAGGAGCTTCTTTTATTCAGCGTCAAAGCCGATACAAGAAGTTTTATGGGAGAAGGGGAGAGATCTTTCGTTTGTATCATTTTCGTCCCGCGAAAACGAGTTAAGATCGGAAATAGAAAATTTAAAAATTGCCAACGGCGGCCTCAAAGCCGACATTCTTAGGTTGAAAGAGAATAGGGAGGAGACCGAAACCGTGCGGGAGGCAGTCAATACGGGTCTTAAGGCGCAGTTTCGTATTACGCCGGCGAGAGCCACGGCTTTCTTTTGGGAAGAAGATACTTTAATCTTAAACCTTGGAGAGAAAGACGGGATAAAAAAAGGCATGGCCGTTGTTTCCGCCCAAAAAATTCTGTATGGTTTCGTGGGTGAAGTTTTTTACAGGTCTTCCCGTCTTACGCTTCTTTCGGAACGCGGCACTTCTCTGCCCGTAAAGATAGCTGGCGAAGACGAAGAAAGTTTGTCCGGATTGCTTAAAGGCGGCGGAGGCGGCAAAGCGTTTTTAGAATTAATACCTCGCGAGCGGGAACTAAAGGAGGGAGAGCTGATTTTGAGCGCCGCCGTGGGAAACTATCCGGAGGGCCTTTTGGTCGGCTTGGCGGATAAGTTAATATCCGGAGACACAGAACCGTTTCAAAGGGCCGAAGTAGAGCTTTTTGCCAAACCCCGCGATTTTGAGTATTTATTTATCATTTTGAATTAAATGGTCTCCGCTTTTTTTATAGTCGCCGCGGCTTACGCTTTAATTTTATTGAAAGTTAGTTTTCTGCCGCATTTTTATTCTTTTGGCGGATCGTATCTGATAATGTTTTTCGCGGGCCTCCTGTTGTTGGTAAAAGATCTTCGCATGGCGTTCACGCTTGCGCTTGCGTCCGGTTTTTTACTGGATGTTTTTTCAAACGCCTTTTTTGGCTTTCACGCCCTTATATTGCTGGCCGTCATAATCGTCGCAAGAATAGCGCTAATGAGTTATGTTAGGGTTTTTCTTTAAGTCTAAAAACAAGAATCCCGGGAGCGTTAAAAGGCCTTACGGCGAGATTGAGTTTCAGGAAGTTTTGCTTGACTCTTTAGCTCAAAAAACTAAGGGTCAGGAATTGGCTAAAATAGAAAAACCGCTCTCCGATGCGTCTCTTTGGGGTTTAAGAGCGGCATTATTTGCCGCCCTTGCCTTTTTATTTTTAAGAATGTTGTTTTTGCAGACGCTGGAAGGCAACAAATACGGTTTTATGGCGGAGGGCAATTATCTGGCGCGCTTCAAGGTTGCGGCCGCGCGCGGCGTTATTTATGACAAAAACATGACGCAGTTGGTTTTTAATAAACCAAGTTTTGATTTAATGGTGGATAAGCGCGACCTGGCCGCGACCCCCGAAGCCAGAAAATCAATAATCAACAAATTAGCCGCCACCTTGGGTCTAAACGCAGACGATCTGTACGCAAAAATAGAAGAAGACGAGCTGGCGGTAAAACCCGTGGCTTTTGACATCAGTCATGAATCCATGCTTAAAATGCTGCAATTAAAAAATGAATTTCCAGGCTTTTACACGGTTGAAAACGCAACCAGAGAATATGTTGACGGTTTTTTGTTTGCGCATGTAATAGGGTATACCGGCAAGATTACGGCCTCGGATCTTAAAAAAATGTCGGGATATCACATTACCGATTCTGTAGGAAGGACGGGCCTTGAAAGGTTTTATGAAGAGGCGCTCAGGGGCAGGGCCGGTTTCATCCAGGACAATGCCGATGGTTTGCGGATTAGCGACAGCGCCTCGGCAAAACCTCCCGTGCCTGGCCAAAGTTTGGTTTTAACCTTAGATGCGGGGCTTCAAAAGAAAATTACGGAGTCTCTCGGCGCTGTTTTACAATCTTTGGGAGTAAAAAAAGCCTCTGCCGTGGCCCTTGATCCGCGCACCGGAGGAGTTTTGGCCATGGTAAGCCTTCCTGCTTTTGACAATAATGATTTTGCCAAAGGCCTTAGCGCTAAAGAGTTTGCAAGGCTTAACAACGATCCATTAAATCCCTTATTTCCAAGAGCGATCTCCGGCCAATATCCGACAGGTTCTACTATAAAACCGTTGATTGCCGCCGCGGCCCTGGAGGAACATATTGTTTCCGAGAACACGCGGTTATTCGCTCCGTTGGAACTATGTTTGCGCAATATTTATTCCGGAGCCAAAGAATGCTATGAGGACTGGATTTTTCACGGCTGGACCGATGTAAAACGAGCCATCGCCGAATCCATCAACCCGTTTTTCTACATCATCGGCGGCGGTTACGCGAAAAACGAATACTCCGATCCTAATTTGCCCGCCGTTTTTGAGGGTTTGGGGATTGAAAGAATCAAGCGATACCTTACGTTTTTCGGGTGGGGCGCTAAAACAGGACTAGATCTTGCGGGAGAGGCCGAAGGAAGATTGCCGGACCCCGCGTGGAAAAAAAATTATTTTAGCAGTTCGCAAGAGCAAATATGGCGTCTGGGCGATACATATAATGTTTCCATCGGCCAGGGATATCTTCTGGCAACGCCGCTTCAGGTAGTCTATGCTTTTTCCGCGCTCGCAAACGGAGGCATTCTTTACCGGCCGCATCTGGTTCAAGAAATCCTTGATTCGGAGGGCAATGTGGTTCAAGAAACGTTTCCCGAAATAATCCGTCAGGATTTTATTGCTCCCGAGAACCTGGCCATAGTTAGGGAAGGTATGAGACAAGCCGTTCTTGCGGGTTCAGCCACCTTTCTTGCCGGGCTTCCCGTAAGCTCCGCCGCCAAAACGGGTACGGCCCAAATATCGGCTAATTCCGACAAATACGAGAATTGGTTAACTGTGTTCGCGCCTTACGATAATCCGGAGATCGTGCTTACGATTTTAGTGGAAGACGTTAGGGGCTTGCAGGCCGCGGCTCTTCCGGTCGCCAGAGAAGCGCTTGAATGGTATTTCAGTCCAAAATAGTTTTTCCACACCGCGCTATTGACACAACTGCTTGGTCGTGATTAATATATTGAAATACTTAATTTCTTACCATGCCAAATCGTTATCTCACGCCCCAAGCCATCAAGAAGCTTCAGGAAGAGCTGGATTATCTAAAGAACGTTAAAAGGAGAGAGCTTGCAGAACAACTTGAAAGGGCCATAGGCTTCGGGGATATTTCGGAAAACGCGGAGTTTCAGGAAGCCAAAGAAGGACAAGCCTTTGCCGAGGGCCGCATTTTAGAATTGGAGGAAATCATAAGATCGGCCGATGTTTTAATTCCAAAATCCGATCAAGGAATCATAGAGCTTGGTTCCACGGTTTTGGTCAGCCACGGAGAATCAACGGAAAAGTTTTATATAGTCTCGGCCGAAGAGGCAAATCCCGCGGAAGGCAAAATTTCGCATGAATCTCCGTTGGGAATGGCTCTTTTGAATAAAGTACAAAATGTAAGCGTTGAGGTTGCAACTCCGGCGGGCAGCAGAAAATACAAGATTATCAAAATAGAATAAGTTGTGTTAATGCGGATGCGCCGCGTTCCGGCCCTCGCCCAGGGCCCTTTTCTTTTAGAAGCCTTCGTATGTTAATGTATTAAGTGAGCAATGCTGCGTAAAATTTTTAGTTCGCAAACCAAAAATATAACATCAGCCGCTTTTTTACTGGCTCTTTCCGGACTTGCCAGCGATTTTTTGGCCCTGGCAAGAGATCGTCTTTTGGCCGGTAGGTTTGGAGCGGGAGCGGAACTTGATGTTTATTTTGCCGCATTCAGGATCCCGGATTTTATTTATGGGCTCTTGGTAATGGGCGGGATATCCGCCGTTTTCCTGCCGGTTTTTTCCGGAGTTTTTCATAAAAACGAGGAAAAGGGGTGGGACATGATTAATAATTCCCTTAATATTTTGCTGATCGTCATAGTTTTACTTTCGGGCGTTCTTGCGATTTTGACCCCGCTCCTTGTGGATTTTATGGTGCCCGGATTTTCCGCTTTGCAAAAAAGCCAGACCGTGGACTTAACGAGGCTTATGTTTCTGAGCCCCATACTTTTTGGGCTTTCGGCTGTTATGTCAGGTTGTCTTCAGTATTTCAATAAATTTCTTGTTTATTCTTTGGCTCCTCTTTTGTATAACATTGGAATAATATTGGGCATACTTTTTTTGGCGCCGGTTTTCGGTACCGCGGGTTTAGTCTACGGCGTTATTGTTGGAGCCTTTCTTCATTTTGCGGTTCAGATTCCCGCGGCTTGGCATTCCGGATGGAAATACCGCCTTAAGTTTGACCTTGGAGACTCAGGCGTAAAAAAAATTATAAAACTGGGTCTTCCGCGCACCATAGGCACGGCCGCATACAATATTAATTTAATCGTCATTACGGCGATAGCCTCGGGTTTTAGCGCCGGCTCAATCGCCATTTTCAATTTTGCCAACAATCTTCAGTCTTTTCCGATAGGAATCGTAGGTTCGTCTTTTGCTCTTGCGGCTTTTCCCGCGCTTTCCCGCAGCTGGGCCGAGGGCAAAAAAAACGAGTTTTTTGCGCATTTTTCTTTAGCCTTGCGTCAGGCCCTTTTGCTGGTTATTCCCGCAGGCCTGCTTATGTTTTTGCTGCGCGCTCAAATCGTAAGACTTATTTTGGGCACGGGTCAGTTTGGCTGGATGGAAACAAGACTTACCGCCGCAGCGCTTGGTATATTTTCGTTGGGTCTTTTCGCCGCGGCTCTCATTCCGTTGCTCTCGCGCGCGTTTTTTGCGCTGCACAATACTAAAACGCCGGTCCTGATAAGCCTTGCCGCGATGGCCCTTAATGTCTTTTTAGCTTTTATTTTGGTACGAATCTTTAGCTCCGCCAATGTTTTACAGAATTTTATGGCCTCTGTGCTTGACGTTGAGGATATTTCCAATGCGGCAATTTTGGGATTGCCGCTGGCCGTTTCCGTTGCTGGCATTTTCCAGTTTTTTGCGCTGTTTTTGATGTTAAAAAAAGGATTGGCCGATTTTTCTTTTAAGGTCCTGTGGGCGTCGGTCCAAAAAGTCATTATAGCCTCGGCGCTGATGACGATTTTTGTCTATTGGGTAATTAAGCTTTCCGGCTTTTTTCTTGACCTTCATACTTTTATCGGAGTTTTTGCCCAAACTTTGATCGCCGGCATCGCGGGCGTTCTTGTTTATATCGCGGTTCTCGTGATTATGAAATCGTCGGAACTCAAAGACCTCGCGCCGGCACTATTAAGACGCGCTCTGCCGCGCGTATTTTAAGGATTGGGCATTGACTGGTTTTTCAAATAATGCCAGCATGTAAACGAAGCAAGAGTTCTTTAAAGGCGTATCTGGCAAATTGAACAGAATCGAAAGAAAGGAGGTAAAAATGAGCTACCTTGAACTTCTTTTGGGAGCGATATCTCTGGCGCTTGGAGCGATATTAGGCGGAATCACATTTTCTGGCTTCTTCGTGGTGAGCGAAGCAACAAGGGAACGAAAAGTGCAATACTTTCTGGCGTTTGTAGTTTATCTGCTCGTGACAATCTTTATGCTGGTTAGCGCTTACTGGCTTCTCGTTAAAGGAGTCTAGGTCGTCGGCGGCAAAAGGCGTTTTGGACACCACGAAACGTCTTTTCATTTGGGCAAAAGTGTGAAATTATTGGTATATGAATAACATCAGAAATTTTTGCATTTTGGCCCATATTGATCATGGGAAGTCCACCTTGGCCGATCGGCTTTTGGAATTGACCGGTACCGTGCCGAAAAGCAAAATGCGCGAACAGTATCTGGATATGATGGAACTAGAAAGAGAGCGGGGCATCACAATAAAACTGCAGCCGGTTAGAATGACCTATATGCTGAACGCTATACCTTATACGCTAAACTTAATTGACACTCCCGGGCATGTGGATTTTTCTTACGAGGTTTCGCGGGCGCTGGCTGCGGTTGAGGGCGCCGTGTTGCTTATTGATGCCACGAAAGGGGTGCAGGCTCAAACATTGGCGAATCTGGAACTAGCCCAAAAACAGGGCCTTGTTATAATCCCGGCCGTCAATAAAATAGATATGCCAAATGCGGCGGTGGAAGCGACAACCGACGAAATGGCCGAACTTTTAGGCATCGGCGCGGAAGAGATCATTAAAATTTCAGCAAAAGAGGGGATAAATATTCAGGCAATTCTTGACGCGATTGTGGCGAAGGTGCCTCCGCCCGCCTCCGTCCTTCGGACTACGGCGGGCAAGCCAGAAGAAAATATTAATTTGCCGTTCAGGGCGCTGATATTTGATTCACAATACGATGCCTACAAGGGCGCGGTCGCGTATGTAAGGGTTGTAGATGGTCAATTGCGAACGGAGGAGGATATTTATTTGATGGCGGCCAAAACCGGAGGCGCGGCAAAAGAAGTGGGTTATTTTGCTCCGGAATTGACTTTGAAAGAAAAGCTTGGCGTAGGAGAAATAGGATATATAGCAACCGGCATCAAAGAACCGGGAAAGGTCAGGGTGGGGGACACAATAATCAGCGCTAAAGCTCAAATATCAAGCGTCAAATCACTGCCTGGATATAAAGAGCCTAGGCCGATGGTGTTCGCAAGTTTTTATTTGGAAAACGTTGATCAACACGATGAACTTAGAGACGCTCTTTCGCGATTACAATTAAATGACCCCTCTTTTACTTTTGAGCCGGAGAGCAGGGAGGGGCTGGGACGAGGTTTTAAATGCGGTTTTCTGGGAACTCTGCATTTGGAAATAATTTCTGAAAGGGTGCGCCGCGAGTTCGGTATTGCCGTAGTGGTCTCCGCGCCATCGGTTACGTATAAATTTCTTAAGGCGGGGGGCCACGAAACGCTGATTTATTCGGCGAGCGACTGGCCGGAAGGACCGGAGACAAAAACCCTTGAAGAATTATGGATTAGGCTGGAGCTTATTGCTCCGCGAGATTTGATGGGTAAGGTTACGGATCTCCTAAACGAGTTCGCCGGCGTTTACAAAGAAACCAGAACCTTGAGAGATAAAATTATAATTGTTTATGAAATGGCTCTTCGCGAATTCATTCGCGATTTTTACGGAAGGCTTAAAAGCGCGACAAAGGGTTACGGTTCTTTGAGTTATGAGGTTTCGGGATGGAGATCTGCTGATTTGGTAAAGCTTGAGATTTTGGTCGCCGGTTCAAAAGAAGAAGCGTTTTCCCAAATAGTTGCGGCAAACGAGGCATACGGGCGGGGCAGGTCTTTGGTAGAACGGCTGAAGGATATTCTTCCGGCCCAGCAGTTCGCGGTAGCCCTGCAGGCCGTCGTGGGCGGCAAAGTCATTGCCCGGGAAACAATGCGGGCAAAAGGCAAAGACGTTATAGCGCCCCTTTACGGAGGAGACTATACTCGCAAAAGAAAACTTTTGGAAAAACAGAAGAAAGGGAAGAAGGAACTGAAAGCCAAAGGCCGTGTCAGAATTCCCCAAGAGGTCTTTGTGGAAATGATTAAAAAATAAACGGATTGCGGCAAGGCCATGCGCCGCAATCAATGATTGCGGCGCAACAAAAATATGATAGAATACAAAATTAAAACAGCGGCGCTATTAGCAAAAGTACGGTGCTAATGGCGACAACGGCCACAAGGCCCACCCAAATTATTCGCAAAATCTGCTTGGAGCGCATATTTTTTATTTTATACCCCTATGCCCCCACGACGCAAGTTTAGACTCAGACACCAAGACGATGGAACGGCGACACGGTTTGCCGGCGCGGGATTAATTTTAACGCTGGCCGCCGTCTTAATTTATTTAGCCGTTGCCAACTGGAAGATATGGGGTCAAAGGCTTGATTTAAATAATGCTCTAAAACAAGCCCGGGAGGAGGCGCAAGGTCTTGAAAAAAAGAATGAAGAATTTCAAAAGGGAATAGCCGAAGCAGAAACGGAAGGATACTTTGAAAGAGCGGCTCGCGAGAGACTGAATCTTAAAAAGCCCGGAGAAGAAGTCGTAGTAATAATTCCGCCGGAAGATAAATCCTCCGAAACTTCCAAGTCGCCTGAAAATTTGTGGAGAAAAATTTTGGAAAAAATTTCATTTTTGCGGATGCTCGCCTCGCCGTAGCCGCGCGAGGCTCTGCGAAGCGGGATGAGTAGCCCGGTAGCAAAGCTTGCTACGGGGCAAGTAATGGCAGTACACTTCCTAGATCGGAAGAGCACACGTCGAACTCCAGTCACTTGTATCAGGATCGCGTTTTCCGTCTTCTGCGTTGAAAAGGGGGGTGGGGGGGGGGGGGGGGGGGGGGGGGGGGGGGGGGGGGGGGGGGGGGG
>CAYJUL010000026.1:0-8779 GCA_964373345.1 uncultured Candidatus Saccharibacteria bacterium | reverse complement strand
CGTAAGCCTTAATGCCTCCGCCGTGCGGCACGCGCAAAACAAGCGGAACGTGATATCGCCCTTGCGTCCGTTTTCGTATCCGGCTGACATGATTATAAAGCTGGTCAAACATACTGATTGAAAACCCGTCAAACTGGACCTCTAGAATTGGTTTAAATCCCGCCACGGCCAACCCCAAAGACACGCCAATAATTCCAACCTCTGCCAAAGGCGTGTCAATTACGCACTTATCCCCAAACTTTTGCCATAAACCCTCGGTCACGCGGAAAACCCCGCCGTTTTTCCCGACATCCTCACCCAGCAATATAATGCTGGCGTCTTTTGCCATCTGCTGGGCTAACGTGCTGCGAATTGTCTCCACTAAATTCAGAGTTGCCATAAATTCAAAATGCAAAATGCAAAATGCAAAATGACAATGCAAAATTCAAAAATAAATAATTCTTTTCAGATTTTTTATTTATCATTTTGATTTTTGCCGCCCAACTTCGTTGGGCGAGCCTCGCCCCTTTGGGGCGGGATATTTGATATTTGATTTTCGGCATAGATATGCCTAAACATCTCCTCCCTCTCCGGCGGCGGAACGGATTCAAATTTCTTGACGGCATCTAAAACCTGCGTCTTTGCTTTTTCTTGTAGCTCTTTTTCTTCTTTATCGCCCCAAATTTTTTTATTTTCCATATATTTTCGCAGACGCAAAAGGGGGTCTTTTTTTCTCCACTCTTCCACTTCTTTAGCGTCACGGTATCTCTTCCAGTCATCAGCCGAAGTATGGCTTTCCATACGATAAGTATGGCACTCAATTAATGTCGGCCCTTTACCCTCGCGGGCTTTTTTAAGAGCGTCTTGAGTCGCTTCATAAACCGCGAAGGCATCGTTGCCATCCACCAGCACGCCTTCAAATCCGTAGGCCGCGGCCTTTTCGGCTATTGTTCGAGATGCTGTTTGGCGAGATCTCGGTACTGAAATCGCCCAATGATTATTTTGGCAAATAAAAACGCATGGAATTTTAAAAACTCCCGCGAAATTCATCGCCTCGTGAAAATCGCCTTTGCTGGTTGCCCCATCGCCAAAATACGCAACCGCTGCGTTTTTGGTCCCCTTCATTTTTTCGGCCCAGGCCAAACCAACCGCGTGCGGGATATGCGAAGCAATAGGAATCGTCGGCGGTAAAGCTCTCAACGGGGGTCGGACCCCCGTCAATTGCATTCCGCGTTCGTCGCCGGCCCAATACATATATAGATTCTCCATTGCGAGCCCTCTGGTGATCCATACGGCGTGATCGCGATAAGTTATCGTAAACCAATCGCCCTCATCCATGGCATAGGCCGAAGCAACCTGGGCCGCCTCCTGCCCCATCAAAGAAGCATACGTTAAAATGCGCCCCTCGCGCTGAAGTTTAAGAGCGATCTCATCAAAAAAGCGAGCCAATGTCATAAGCTCGTATATTTGCCTTATGTCCCGATCTGCAAGTTTTGGAGCATGATCCTTTGAGACAATCTTGCCCCCTGAATTAAGCACTTGAAACATTTCCATGTAGCATATTTATTATATCTTAAATTAAAAGGGCCATCCAGCTCAACTGATGACCCCTACGCTTTATAAAAATTTTTCTCCTGCCACGTTTCTGCGAGAGCAATAAGACAAAATCCGACGTTTTTATCTCTAATCGGCTGATTGTCAAAAATCCATGAACGGCTTTCATATCTGCTTTTTAGGAGCCGGCAATCGTTCTCTATGCGCTCGCGTTCTTCGGATACGGCATCTCTAAAACGGCCTTCTGTAAGTTTCCGGGTTAATTGCGCGGCCGCTTCTTTTGCCTCTAAATCTCTGCCTACGGCCTCGGAAAGGCTGGGGAGCCTTGAAAGCAATACCTCTTCGTCCACTCTATCGGTCTTACGCAAAACCACATAATTTTTTATCGCTTTAACGTTCAATTTCCGCAAAACCAAAACTCCGTGATAAGAAAAATATCCTTTCCTTAAAATAACCGCGTTGCCGGAAACCACGTATTGCGGCCCTTTTCCCAAACAAACGCTAAACTTCTCTCCAGTGTATACCGTTGGGGCGCCCAAATCTTTCAGGGCTGCGGCTATTCTCTCCCCTAGTTTACGGTGAAAACTGAATTCCTCTGCCAGGTTCCTACGTCTCGCCTCCGGCCTCGGACCGGTTATAAAATAAATGAGCATATTTTCGTCCAGCCAGATAACGGAACCCCCGCCAAGTCGTCTTGTAAAGTCTATTCCGTCGGCCGCGCACCGGTCGGTTCGTATGTCAGCCGCGCTTTCCCGCTCAGCAATGGTTATCGCGGGACGGGAGACCTGGGCCGTCATGATACAAGCAAGACCTTCTTTCGCAGCCATTCCCTGCATAGCTTCTTCCATGGCCAAAAGACTATATATGTCTTTTCTGTGGTGGCCCAAATAAATAAAATCCGTCGCCATAGCGCCTCCTCGGGTTAAATATTGGTGTGCTGCGGTTCTACTGCTCCGATGCCCATTCTTTAAGTTTTTCGTAAGACGCGGAACCGCAAATCCACTTGCCGGTTTTTTCATTATAAAAGAACGGGACTCCTCCGCAAAAATTCTTATCATACTCGCGCATCATCGCGGCGTTCTGGGAATTGTGCCAAACTTCTAATTTTTTAATATCTATCCTTTCTTCCTTTTTTAATCTTGCCACCAGAGGATCCATCTCGCGACAATGCACGCATTCTGTGCCGTAAAACTCTAATAATTCTTCCGCCATATTTTTAGGGTTTAGGGTATAGGGTATAGGGTATAGCGTTTAGGGTCGCTAAAATTTACTAAACGCTAATCGCTAAACGCTTTTAAGTTCTTCTATGGCCTTTTTAACATCTTGCGGTGAACCTGTCGAGCCCGCTTTTGAGCCAAAAATATAGCTTCCCGCGGCTACGATGTTGGCTCCGGCGCTCGCGCACAGTTCTGCCGTGTCGGGATTAATGCCGCCGTCAACTTCTATATCAAAAGCCGGAAATTTTTCGCGTAAGCTCTGTATTTTTCCCAAAACCGCGCCTTGAAATTTCTGTCCACTGAAGCCGGGTTCCACGGCCAGCACTAAAATCAAGTTTATGTCGGCGGCAAACCGCTCAACCACTTCTATCTTAGTTTTGGGGTTTAACGCAAGACCCAGCTGAAGGTCAAGAGCCCTGCAAATCTGAACCGTTTTAAAGAAATAGTTATTGTCAGGAACGGTCTCCGCGTGAATTATTACTCTTTTAAAACCGCTCGCGGCCCATTTGCTTATTTGGGATGCCGGATCGGTAATCATTAAATGAGCCTCAAAATTAACGGAAAATTTCTTCCCCGTCAATTCTTCCGGACGATTCCAAGTTATATTCGGCGTAAAGGTGCCATCGGAAACATCAATCTGAATCCAATCAACATAGGACTCCACGAGCCGTATCTTTTTTTCAACCTCCTGAAAAGTATTGGCTAAGATAGCAGGGATAACCTCCATCATGTAAATGTCTAATTTCTAATGACTAATGTCTAATTAAGGCCCGATACCTGATGGCCAAAAGAGTTTTAAGCATTAGCTGTTTCTAAATTCTTAATCCTCTTAATCCTCCTAACGTGCCTCTCCTCCTCGCTAAATGGCGTTTCAAGCCATATCTTGACCAGCTTTTTTGCTGTTTCAAAATCCATAGTTCTGGCCCCAAGAGCCATTACATTTGCATCATTGTGTTCACGAGACATCCTGGCTGAATATTCATCATAAACCACGGCAGCCCGTATTCCTTTGGTCTTATTTGCGCATATCGCCTCTCCCTGGCCGGAACCGCCGATAACAATCCCTCTTGATTCTGACGGGTTTTCGGCCACGGCTTTGGCCGCCGGAATTATAAAATCCGGGTAGTCGTCGTCCGGATCAAAACTATGGGCCCCGAAATCTTCAATTTCGTAACCCAATTCCAATATGTATTTTTTGAGCCCCTCTTTTAAGTTGAATCCCGCGTGATCCGCTCCAATGAAGATCTTCATGATTAAATTATCGCATTAAATTATACCTTAATCAATTGTATTTATACCGCAAAAGAACCTTGCCCAGGATATTTTTCTTTGCGATCGGGCCAAACTCACGGCTGTCGGTGCTTGATTTTTTATTGTCGCCCTCAACCCAGATTTGAAGTCCAGAAATGCGGATAACCCTTTTTAATAATTTACGCTTTGCTTCTTTTGGGTCGTAGCAAACAATTAAATCCCCTTCTTTGGGTTTTGAAAACGCGTAAGCCCATGTAAAAACCAAAACCCGCTCGTCTTGTCTGACAGCGGGCTCCATGCTTTTCCCTTCAACCTGAAATCGCAAAAACGGCCACCTCATAAAAACTGCTGTCCCGAGGTCCGACCTCGGGACGGTTATCGGGACGGTTATAAGACAAAAAACATTCTCATATTCTGCAGAATATGAGAATGTTTTTTGTCATACTCGGGGTTTTTCGCCCTTAGCTTCCTCCGCCTCTTTAAATATCTGGGTAATTCTGCCGTCCACTAGAGCACGCAATTCTTTTGCGGCCGCCAAATTAATCTCGCGCTTATTTTGGGAGCAAAGCTTCAGCCCTATCCAAAAGAGATCATGCAGATCGGGATATTTTGCCAAATGTTCCGGCTTGAAATAGTCCGTCCACAAAATAGACAGCTCGCGTTTACATATCTCCGCCCATTCCTCCTTAACGGCTACGAGACGGGTCAAGTCGTGCTCTTTTTTTATAGGATCTTCTGCGCTGGTCTTCAGTTCTTCAATCTTAATTACCATCTTTTCAACGGTTTCGGCGGCAATGCTGGCCTGCCCCGTGGTATAAATGCCGCAGGGAATATCGCAGTGGGCATATACGGTGCTTACCGGAAATAATTTTTCTGCCAGCTTTAATAGTATTTTAAGCATATAGCATATGTTCAAATTATTTTATTAATCTTCTTTATCATATCATTTATGTCTTTGGCCTGCCATCCGTGCAGTTTCATTCCGGCCTCTATCGTATCAAAAGCGTTGGCCCAGCATCCGACGCAATGCAGGCCGTATTCAAGCATGATTTTGGCGGCCTCGGGATAAGTTCGCGCCACCTCGCCCAAGTTCATGTCTTTGGTAATTGCCTTTTTTATTTTTGATTTTTGTTCGCGGGCTGGCGAACTAGTTTTGGATTTTTTAATCATAAATTATTATGTCCCGACCGCTTTTTTAAGAGCGATTAAAGAAAGTTCGGCGCATTTCAGTCGTGTGGGCATTAAAGTGATGCCCATTAACTTAATTAAAGTTTCGGCATTGAGGTTCTTGATTTCTTTCCGCGATTTGTTTTTTACAAAATCGGTAAGCATTGAAGCTGCCGCCTGTGAAATAACGCATCCCTTGCCGGTGAACTTTACGTCTTTTATTTTATCCTTTGCCGTAACTCCCGATATCTCTACCCAATCTCCGCAAAACGTGTTTTCTTCTCGTTGTTTAAAATCTGCGTTTCTGACCTTGCCGTAATTGCGGGGATTTCTATAGTAATCCAGTATAACTTCTTTATAAATATTATCCATATTAAAGAAGCGTGCGTCTTGCCCCCCGAAGGGCTTCAACGAATTTATCAATGTCTTGTCGGGTATTATAGATATAAAAGCTGACGCGACAAGACGCTTCAATTTTTAAAGCTTCTCTGTGAAGCGGCATTGCGCAGTGATGCCCGGCGCGAATGGCTATCCCCTTTTGATCAAGCAAAGTGGCAAGGTCGTGAGGATGAACGCCTTTAATGTTAAAGGATATGACGCCCACCCTGTTTGAAGACGTATCCGGTCCGTAAATTATGAGGTCTTGCACGCCCTTCATTTTTTTAATGGCGTAATTTATAAGCTCTTTTTCGCGCTGCCATATTCTTTCCATTCCGATGGCATTCAGATAATCTATTGCCGCTCCAAGGCCGATGACCTCGGCGATATTGGCAGTGCCGGCCTCAAATTTTAAAGGCGCGTCGGCCCATTCGGATAATTTACTCGTAACCTTCTTAATCATGTGGCCGCCGGTTAGAAACGGAGGCATCGCCTGTAAAATTTCTTCTTTTGCGTATAAAACCCCGACGCCGGTCGGGCCCAGCATCTTATGTCCGGAAAAAGCGTAAAAATCGCAGTCCATTTTTTTGACATTGGCCGGCAAATGCGGTATGGCCTGCGTTCCGTCAACTAATATTTTAGCACTTTCCGCCCGAGGCGGATCCGCCTTTAGCGGAAGGGTATGGAATTTAGCGTTTAAGGTTTTTATTATCTCTGCAATAGGATTAATCGTTCCTAATACATTGGAAGCATGCGTTATTGCGACCAATTTAGTCCTTTTGTCAACCAAAGAATATAATTTTTTTAAATTTAATCTGCCTTCTTGTGTGATGGGCGCTATACGGAATTGAGCCCCTTTTTTGCGGCACAATTCCTGCCACGGAACAAAATTGCTGTGATGCTCCATTATGGTCACGACGATATTATCGCCTTTAGCAACGTTGGTCTCGCCCCATGAATGAGCAGTTAAATTAATGGCTTCGGTCGCGCTTTTGGTGAAAATTATCTCATGGACTTGGGCGCCGATAAATCCTGCCGTTTTTTCGCGGGCGGATTCGTAAAGCTGCGTCGCCTCTTCCGCTAACGCATATACGCCGCTATGAGTATTAGAATTATGTTTATAATAAAAATCGGCCGCTGCGTTCACAACCTGTTTTGGTTTTTGGGAAGTCGCCGCGCTGTCCAAATAAATCAAGGGCCTGCCGTTAACTTTGCGTTTTAAGATCGGGAAATCTTTTATGACGTCCCGTAATCTATTCTTTTGATATTGACTTTGTTTAATGCTCATGCTAGTGTGCTGATGGATGCAATTTAAAAAATAAAAAGGGGGTAAAGAAAAGATGGACCTTGTTTGGTGGATAATAGCGCTTGGAGCTCTGATCGGCCACTTCCCTGCCGGATATTTAGGAGCCAGAATGATAAATTGCACCGAAGGCCTTGCGGAGCTTGAATTGACCGGGCGAACGTTGTTACGTTTAAACTGGGCTTGGAACACCCCGGTAGAAACCTCGTACGCCAGAAACATGTTCGGCCTCGGCGTGCTATTGGGCTGGCTTACTCTTGTACTGGGATTCGTTTATCTCACGATAATACTCTGGATAATCCTCGGGGCGGTGCTCTTTGCAACGCTCCTTCAAATCGCCAAGCTGTTTAGAGACCTCGCGCCATAAACGCTTTCTAGGCTCCGCGCAAGCGCACAGCGGAGCCTTTTTCTTTGCCCATCGCTTCGCTAATTTTGGCCGAGAACAATTCTCGGCCGTTTTTAATGCACGTTTCGTACGCCCCCTAAATCCCGAGCGTATCAAAATCCCCTTACCTCCATGCCCATCAACCGATTCAGCTCTACTGCGTACTCTAGCGGTATTTCTTTCACAATAGGTTCCAAAAAGCCGGTAACGATCATTGCCATGGCTTCTCTTTCTGAAAAACCGCGTGAACGCAAGTAAAACAACTGCTCCTGGCCCACTTTTCCAATAACGGCCTCGTGGGAAGCGGAAACATCCTGCTCGTCAATTTTTAAATTCGGAAAAGTATCGGCTCGCGATTTTTCGTCCAAAATCAAGGCATCGCAGCGCATATGCGTTTTGGACCCTTTGGCTCCTTTAATAATTGCCGCCAAAGCCCGAAAAGTTGCTTTGCCTCCGCCTCGCGATATGGACTTTGAAATAATGCGGCTGGTGGTGTACGGCGCCAAATGTATGGCCTTCCCTCCGGTATCCTGCACCTGCCCTTTTCCGGCATATGCGAAAGACAAAACTTCGCCTTTGGCCCCCCTGCCCCGCAAATAAAACGAGGGGTACTTCATCGTAATCTTGCTGCCGATATTCCCGTCAACCCAAAGCATCTCGCCTTCTTCTTCAACAAAGGCTCGTTTTGTTACTAAATTATACACGTTATTTGACCAATTTTGAACGGTGGTGTACCGAACTTTTGCCCCTTTTTTTACAAAAATTTCAACCACTGCGGCATGCAGGGAGTCGGTGGCGTAAATCGGCGCAGTACAACCCTCTATGTAAGAAACTTTGCTTCCTTCTTCCGCGATTATCAGCGTTCTCTCAAATTGTCCGAAATCCGGAGAATTTATTCTAAAATAGGCCTGCAAAGGAATTTCAACCTCAACCCCTTGGGGCACATAAACAAACGATCCTCCCGACCAAACTGCGGAATTTAATGCCGCAAACTTGTTGTCCGCCGGCGGCACGGCCTTGCCGAAATATTCTTTAAAAATATCGGGGTATTGCTTTAGTCCGCTGTCCGTATCCAGAAAAATAACTCCCTTCGCTTCCAAGTCCTTTTTTAACGAATGGTATATGACTTCAGAATCGTACTGCGCTCCGACTCCGGCCAAAACCTTCTTTTCGGCTTCGGGTATGCCTAAAATATCAAACGTTTTTTTAATGCCCCTTGGTACATCGCTCCACCTTCTGAATTTTTGGTCCGCCGGTTTGACATAATAACACATCTTGTCAAAATCGATGTCCTCAAGATTCGGTCCCCACTTCGGCAAAGATTTTGCCAAAAAAACATCATAAGCCCGCAGACGGAATTTTCTCATCCAGTCCGATTCTCTTTTTAAATGCGAAATCTGCTCAATAGTCTTGCCCGACAAACCTTTTGGCGCGCGCCAGACGGATTCGTCGGGCATGCTAAAACCGTAAGCGTATTCTTTTTTATTAAGAGTTTTTGTGTTCATAATCCGCATCACGGACTTTAATAGCGAGCAAGGTGCTCGC
>CAYJUL010000025.1:0-8784 GCA_964373345.1 uncultured Candidatus Saccharibacteria bacterium | reverse complement strand
GCCACAATGGCTCGACTACCAATCCGTTACAAGGATAGCATAATATGGCTCTTACGTCAAGCTCAACCAAAAATCGCCATCTCTGGCATTTCTCGACTTCTAATCCGTATGATTAAAAAATTTTCTTCCCCCAAAATTAAAATATGGTTCCCTCCATAGGCGGGCAGGCGAGCCGATGTTTTTCTCCGGGTTCTTTTGCGGTTTTGAGCGGTGCGGCTCCGCCGCCTTTCCGAATTTTCGCGGGAGGACTTTTCCTTACTGGTGCCGAGGGCGAGAATCGAACTCGCAACACCCCCGCCTTTGGCGGGGAGTTCTACTTCACCCCGCCAAACTTGTCTGTGCCTGGGGCCAGAATCGAACTGGCGACTCCTGGTTCTTCAAACCAGAGCTCTACCACTGAGCTACCCAGGCAAATTTGGCGGGGCAAGATGTCTACCCCGGCATATTTTATTTTCAAAATGTGATGTAGTCACTGAGGGTTTTGAACTTGCGACCTCTCCGCCTTTTCTTCTTGTGGACGATGGAAGATTCGAACTTCCAACCTCCTGCGTGTAAAGCAGGCGCTCTGACCATTGAGCTAATCGTCCTTCTAAAGGGGCGGGGCGCTCTGCTACTGAGCTAAGTGTCCTGTGGTGCCCAGGGCGGGATTCGAACCCGCACGCCATTGCTGGCACTAGCCCCTCAAGCTAGATCGTCTACCAAATTCCGACACCTGGGCCCTAAAAACCTAGTTTTTTTCTGTTTTTGTTCGGATGCGTTTGTTTTTGGCCGTTCGCAAATAATAAAGCTTAGCTCTTCTTACTTTGCCTTTATGCAAGATTTCAATCCGGTCTATGGTAGGGGAATGCAGGGGATATATTTTTTCAACCCCCACCCCGGCTACAATTTTGCGAACGGTTATTGTTGCTCCGATGCTCTTACCGTGTTTCCTGGCGATAACCATACCTTCAAAAGCCTGAACTCTTTCTTTGTCGCCCTCCCGTATTTTCTGATGAATCTTAATCGTATCTCCGGAGCGAACCAAAAAAATCTCCTGTTTAGTATAAGAACTTATGAATTTTTCCATTTTGTCCGCCATATATTTATGAGGATTCTAATTGGGATATTACATTTTTTAAATCTTTTGGCAACGGGGAGGCAAATTCTTGCATTGTGCCATCGGGCATTGTTATTTTAATACTGCTTGCATGCAGAAACTGTCTTTTTAGATCTTTGGGCGCTTTTGCGTTTTTGAATGAGTATAATTTATCTCCGGCGATCGGATGATGAATATGGGTCATGTGCGCCCTTATTTGATGTTTTCTACCGGTTATGGGCTTAGCCTCAATTAGGGTATAGTCCTTAAAATGCTTTAAGACCCTGTATTCAGTTTTTGCTTCTCTTAAATTTTTAGTTCCTCTCGGCTCTGCGGTCAAATACGCCCTTTGTTTTCTTTTGTCGCCAGGAGAGCGTCCCAGCAGAGTTTTTATTGCGCCGCCGCTCTTTAAGTGTCCCATCACCAGCGCTTTGTATTTTTTATCAATCTTTCTTTCTTGAAATTGTTTTTGGAAAAATTCTAGCGCTTTGTCGTTTTTCGCCACCAGCAATACTCCCGAAGTGTCCTTATCTAATCGATGAATCCTTCTTGGGATTTCATCGGCATTTACCCCGGCCGGCTTATCAAGCACTCGTACATTTTCGTCTTCATAGATAACTTTCATTTTTCGTTGTTAATTTTTTTATGTTTATTCTTCCGAAGCTATCCCACGCTATTCTATAGCTACGGAGTAGCGATGGATAGCTTTAGCGTAGGAGGGTGGGCGGTACTGGATTCGAACCAGTGGCCTCATACACGTCAAGTATGCGCTCTAACCAACTGAGCTAACCGCCCAAGTTATGGGGATGGCAGGGATCGAACCTGCGACCTCGGCCTTATAGCGGCGACTTTCATTTGTAAATTTTTAAATAATGTAGTCGCCGATATATCGATGACTACATTCATTACATCTCTTGTGTGGGCGTGGATGGATTTGAACCATCGACCCCGTCTTTATAAGAGACGTGCTCTAACCACTGAGCTACACGCCCACACAAGAGATGTCTAATGAAAGTCATCGCTATAAGGACCTTGCTCTACCGCTGAGCTACACGCGCAGTCGGTATACTAATTGTAAATCATCGCCACGATGCGCGCGTCCTAGTTGCCGAGCCGCGCGCGCTATTTTATTTTTGTCTTTCTGCCGATTATTTTTTCAAACTCGTCTTTTTCAATGGTTTCTTTTTCAATAAGCGTCTTGGCTATTTTGGCAAGGAGTTTCTTTTTCGCGCGGATAATTTTTTCAGCAACCTTTTGCGCGTTTCTTATAAGCCGCGTCACTTCTTTGTCTATCGCATCCGCAGTTCTTTCGGAATAATTGCGTTGTTCTCCGATTTCTTTTCCCAGGAATACCAACTCTTCTTTCTCGCCAAATACTATCGGGCCCAGCTTTTCCGACATGCCGTATTCTTTTATAAGACGCCTTGCCAGATCCGAGGCTTTTTCAAGATCGTTTGCGGCGCCGGTCGTAATGTCCTTGAAGATAATTTTTTCCGCTGACCAACCGCCCAGCAAAACCGCCAGCTCATCTATGAATTCGGATCGCGCCTTAAGGTGTTTGTCTTCGGAAGGCAGTTGTAATGTATAGCCCGCTGCTAGTCCTCGGGAAACGATAGATATTTTGCGTACGGATTCTGCGTGAGGCAGAGTTGTCGCCACCAATGCGTGTCCGGCCTCGTGATAAGCCGCTATCTCTTTTTCTTTTTTAGATAGAAAGTGGCTTTTTCGCTCCGGCCCCAACAAGACTTTTTCTATTGCTTCCAATAATTCCTGCTGGCTTATTTTTTCTTTGTTGCGCCGAGCGGTCAAAATGGCGGCTTCGTTCATTAAGTTAGCCAAGTCAGCTCCAGAAAATCCCGGAGTTCTTTCGGCGATTTCTCTGAGATGTACGTTTTGCAGCAGCGGTTTATTTTTAGCGTGCATTTTAAGAACTGCCTCGCGTCCGTTTACATCCGGCAAATCCAAAATAACTTTTCGGTCAAATCTTCCCGGTCTCAATAGGGCCGGATCTAAAATATCGGGCCGGTTGGTTGCGGCCATAATTATAACGTTGGTGTCCCGCTCAAAACCGTCCATTTCCACCAGAATCTGGTTTAAGGTTTGCTCTCTTTCGTCGTGCCCGCCCCCGAGTCCTGCCCCTCTGTGTCTGCCAACGGCATCCAGTTCATCAATAAAAACTATTGCGGGAGACGCTTTTTTAGCCGTGGCGAATAAATCTCGGACTCTCGCGGCGCCCACACCCACAAACATTTCCACGAATTCGGATCCTGAAATATGGAAGAAGGGAACTTTCGCTTCTCCGGCCACGGCTCTTGCGAGAAGCGTTTTGCCAACCCCGGCCGGCCCCATAAGAAGGACTCCGCGCGGAATGCGGGCCCCAATCTTTAAGAATTTATTAGGATTTTTTAAAAAATCAACAATTTCTTCAAGCTCTGCCTTGGCCTCCTCCTGTCCCGCAACGTCCTTAAAGGCTATTCTTTCTTTTCCGTGGCCTTCGGCGCCGAAAAGGCGAGCGCGCGCCCTTCCAAAATTAAATGCCTGCATTGCCCCTACTTTTGCCTGCCTGAACATAATCCACAGGAATATACCAAGAAAGACTAATGGAAATACGAATATGGAAATTGGCCCAAGCCAAAAAAGCACTCCGCGGTCTTCTGTTGCAAGCACCTCCAGGCGCATAAGTCTTTCTTTGTCCGCACCATAATTCAATAGAGATTCGGAGAGGGAGGACTCCATTTCCTTATTGGTTACCGCCTTGGAATCATCCCGATACGTAATTTTAACTTCGTTGCCGGTGATTTCTATTTTTTTAATCCGATCCTGATTAATTTCGTTTACAAGCTGAGTGAGAGAAACTTCCCGGGATTTGTTAAGGGGAGAGGCTATCAAAGAAAAAATAGCCGATATGATTACAAAAATTACAATAACGGCAATGAAATTTTTAGTTAAACTATTTGTGCCCTTGGTTTTCATACGCTCCAGCATATCATCTATTTTTGTTTTTTTCAATATCGTTGCCCGCGTCTGGCGACACGCCCGGCATATCAAGCGCCCCGTTCGCTATTATGGTTCCTCTGGCGGCTTTGTTTTCTATGGCTTTTTTGAGATTGGCTATGTCGGTTCCCAGCAATACAAGAGCCTCAATGCCGAACTTTTGGGCTGCTTTCGCGGCTACGGGATCAACTGGCGCCGCCAGCCCCGGAACCCAGCGCTGGTTGATCATTTTTCTGTATTCTTTCCAGGTAAGTTTTCTAATCGGTTTTGCGCCTTTATATTTATTGCAGTCTTTGTTAAAGACGAAAGGTACGTTGCCGGCGTCAATAACGGTTTTAACCTTAAATTTTTTTGCCAGCAAAACGGATATATAATCCGTTGACCACCCCGGTCCGCAGCCGGAAGCAATGAAGATGTTGTATTTTTTTATATTTTTGGGAATCGGTTTTGCCGGATTGTCAAAGATGGTCGGGAAGGCTTCTTTACCGAAGGCAATCCTGACCAGTTCCGCGTTGATTTTGGTGGCCGAGATTCCGAGCCGATCAAGTTCCTCGCGGCGAGGCCTTGCAATGCTGTAAGCAGCTTTTTGATAAGTCCGAGACGTTTTCCCTCCACCCGTCACGATAATGAATTTATAGTCTTTCTTGGTAAATCCAAGAATTAAGCGCCTGAAAATTTTTAAAAAGTCCGTATTGATTTTGCCGGGCGATGGCACCACAAGAGATCCGCCCAGGGCAATCACTCTAAAGTTTTTTCCCATCCATTAATTTTAACATCTAACATGCTCTGCGGTAAATTATTGCGAAAAAGTGCAAGACCCGGTTAAACCGGGTCTTGGTCGGAACTCTTGGCGAGTTCATTTTCTTTTTCTCTCGCTTGCTTCGCCCGCCAGCGAAGCTTGTTGATTTCCATGAATAGCGCCTGTTGGCGCTTGTTTCGCGGCTCTGTCGGCACGTACCAGTTGCCCTTATACGCGGCGGCCAGCGGTACCTGAACCCTATTTCCGGCGGCGCGCTCTGTCAGCGCCTGCCTGATTTTCCCCTCTTCTTCTTCGTTGGAGGGTCGCATTAGTTCCAGCCGTACGCTTTGCCGAAGCGCGGAAGCGTAATGCCCGAAGTGTTCTCCGCTTCGGACTTGTTCCAGAAGCGAGCGAAACCTGTAAGTGGATAGCGCGAGCTCGCCATAAGGGCTTTCAACAATATTGTAAATGAGTGTGCCGTATTCCATCTCTTCGGCTGTGGCATCCGCCAAAGGCTCTTCCATCGCGTTACGATTCGCACCGGCGGCGCGCATCCCCGAGAGGATATCGTGCTTTCTGGCTCTTGCCGATGCCAACTTTTCTTCATAGTCTTCCAGCTCCTTGGCCAAGCTATAAATCGTTTTCCAGTTTACAGCTTGGTTTGGCGCTTGGCCTTGCGGTTGCGGCAACCGCGGCTTCGTTTCGGCGTTATCGTCTTCTTTGTCGCCGTTTCCGTCAGACGAAGAGTATTTTGTATAAAGCTCGTCCAGCTCCTTATCAGAAAGCTCTCTGGTGGTTCCGTCAGCATTGCGTATTTTCGCCATCTTGTCTCCTTTCCGCGCGTTGCTAACGCGTTGCTAAGTTGTTAAAGAGAATACCAGTATCTCGGTACCAGCGTATTATAACTTATTGCTCCATAAAAGTCAAGAGGCCCTCGGATTTTATCCTCGGGCCTCTCTGAGCTTGGGGAAGCTCTGTTAGCTTTCGGCTCCGTCGTCGGTCTCGGCGTTGGGAGTCGCGGCCTTGCGCATTTGCGCAAGGAGCAGGCGCTGGTTCGCGTTGGCGATGTGATTCGCCAACGACTTTGCCTCTGCCATGCCGTGGGCCTTCAGCACCGCCACATAGAGTGGCAGTGCCGCAGGGTGCGTCGCGTACCTGATGAAGGACGTGCCCTCAACAGGTCTTGCGACCTCCTGAGTGATCTTCTCTCCGTCTTTAGTGACGAAAGTGAAAGACCTTCCCATCAGGTCGCGCAACGCAGACATGTCTTGGCGTATCGCGCTGACCGCGTCACGGATGGCGAGGACGTCGTGCGCCTCGAATCTCCTTCCCTGGGCCGTGCAGATCGCGAAAAGAGCGTTAAGCTCTTCCGGATCCGCGCTCTCAGAGATGACGCGCTGCTTGAGGAGCGACGTGGCGCGAGCTAGATCTTCGCGAGTCGTCGCCGCGATGAGGCTCTTAACCCTCGCCAAGGCTGCGTCGTATCCCGGATTCCTCTGGCCGTCTTCCAGCTGACGAGGAAGACCCTGCCGGGCCACCACCAGCAGAGCCTTGATGGCATCGCTTGGACCTCTTGTTCGTGTCGGTGTCTGCTGCACTGTGTTCCTGCTTTCTGTCGGCGGAAACCCCACCGGCATTACTGGTGATGTCGGCTCCGAAGAGAATGCTCTCCGCGTGGAGGGCGTTCTCTGCGTGCCGCCTCTTTCTGTTCCCGGTCTCTCTGTTCTCGGTCTTCCATCCGGTCGCTCTGGCCGGCGAGTCCGTTTCGGTTCCCGAAACTCCTCGTCGTTCTCCTCCGCAGCGGCGGTCGCCTCTGCGGCCAAGAGACCTGCAAGGTCTCTTAGGTTCGATACTGTTCTTGCTCTCTTTGCCATGCTTCCTCTCTGTGCTTCCTCCTTTTTTGTTTTGATCCCCAAGCTCTTAAGGTGCTCTAGACGCGAGACATAAAAATGCCCTGCGCTAGTAACAAGGCATTATAGCACGGTGCTCCCTCCCTGTCAATAGCTTGAGAGCAATTCGTCTATATTATTCAATTGCGGAGGCGAGGGTTCCCTGCCGAATCTAAGCGTCATTTTGTGCTCTTTGGGATCCAACTGGAATATAAGAAAATCGTGTTCCTGCCCGACCCTAAGGGCCTCATCCATTTTTTCTTTCGTGCCGAATTCGGAAATGTGGCACAATCCCTGCACTCCGGGGATTACCTCCACGAAAGCGCCAAAAGTTGTTATTTTTGTAACAACGCCCCTGATCATATCGCCTTTTTTGCGTTCTTTTTCAATATTTTCCCAGGGGTCCTGCTTGAGCGCTTTTAAAGAAAGAAAAACCCTGTCGTCTTCAATTTTAATTATCTTGGCCTTAACAATATCGCCGACTTTTACTATATCCTCGGTATTTTCTATCAGCTGCCAATCAAGTTCGGCAATGTGAATTAATCCTTCTATATATTCAGGCGCTTCGGGGACGGGCTGCGTTGGCGACGGCGCGGCCTTAAATCTGACAAAAGCTCCAAAGCCCACAACGCCGGTCACTTCGGCATCAACTATGTCCCCGGGCTTGTAATGAGTTAATAGCTGTTTTATTTTTTCAATTTCTTTTATCTTTTCCGACAAGATCAGTTTTTCCCCGGCGGCGTCCAAATCAAGAACGTTAACTTCAAATTCCTGTCCGATAAACTGCTGCAGTTCTTTTAGAATTTTTTGCTGATCCGCATTTTCCACCCGCGGGTAATGCTCGGCACTTAATTGGGACGCCGGCAAAAAAGCCGCGATGCCCGACACTTCCGCCAGCAAACCGCCCTTGTTTGCGCCGACTATTTTAACTTTAATCGGCTCCCTGCTGTCTTTGAGTTCTTTTAATTTTTTCCAAGCTATTTCTTTGTCGGCGGCGCGCAAAGACAGCTCAATATAGCCGTCTTCGTTTTCTATATCCAGAACTTTTGCGGCCAATTTGTCGCCCGGCTTCATTTTTTTAATAATGCCGCGGGCATTGTAAAACTCCCGGCCCAAAACAACGCCGGTTCCTATGGCTCCAAGGTCAACATACAGCATAGAGCGCCCGCTATTAATTATTGTGCCCTCAACGATGTCTCCAATTCTGGGAGGCCTGAGCAAGCTGGCCGTATCGTTTTTCTCAAGCAAAATTTTCATATAGTGGTAATATATAGTAATATTTTGTTTTTGACAAGCGTTGAGCGGGCGCGGCACGTATGATAAGATAAAGAAATATGCATATTATTTGGCACGGTCAGGCTTGTTTTGAAATCATAGCTTCCCGCCAGAAGGGGGAGCAGGTTTCCATTTGGATAGATCCTTTTGGCCCGGAGGTGGGTTTGCGTCCTCCTCAAATCTCGGGAGATATTGTTTTAATAACGCACAACCATTTCGATCACAACAACAAAAAAGCCGTTAAGGGTTTGCCTGCTGGCAAGTCTGGAGAGCCTTTTATTATAGAGGGGCCGGGAGAATATGAGCTTAAGGGCATATTTGTGCAGGGTATTTTTTCCTGGCATGATAATTCGCAAGGCGCCGAAAGGGGCGCAAACACCATTTATACCATTGAAGCGGAGGAGATGCGTCTTTGCCATATGGGCGACTTTGGCCAAAAAGAATTATCGGAAGAACAACTTGAAGAGATGGGTGATATAGACATTCTTATGATGCCGGTGGGAGGAGTTTATACCGTGGGGGGGCAAGAGGCCGCCAAAATTATTGCACAATTGGAACCAAGAATAGTTGTGCCCATGCATTACGCCTTGCCGGGTTTAAAAGTAAAGCTGGATAAGGTTGATAAGTTTTTGGCTGAAATGGGAGCAAAGTCCGTAGAGCCCCAGCCTAAACTGTTAATCAAAAAGAAAGACCTGCCGCAGGAGGAAACAAAGGTTGTGGTATTGAAGCCCTAAATTTTAATATAAACCGTAGAAAATCGTCGCGTTGTTTGCGCTTTTCGCCGGCAATCCGCACGAAAACACGCGTCGTCC
>CAYJUL010000024.1:0-8998 GCA_964373345.1 uncultured Candidatus Saccharibacteria bacterium | reverse complement strand
CGAGAAGCGCTATGACTTCTTCCGGCATTTTGTTTATAAAAAGCGCGTGCCAAGCCGAATGTTTTAGACCATGGCTTTCGGCCCAGCGGTATAAATTATCTTTTTCGTTGCCGCCTCCGCGGGAGCTTGGAATAATGTGATGCTTTCCGCTGTGGTCTTTTGCCGAAAGCTTATGCTTTCTGGGTTTTTGCTTAGCCAACCATCATCACCCCTTTCTTTGTGTTTGCAGGAAGTGAAAAATGTCAAAGAACCGATGGCTTATAATTACAATATAACACTCTCTACTGTCGCGCAAGCCACCCCCGAAGGTTTTTACGCAAACTTTCTCACAGTCAGCCGTTTATTTCACGCATCCTTGTATATACAAGTATATACAATCGTCACCTTATTGAGGCGTACGCCTCAATAAGGTGACGATTAAAAGTCAGGGAATCGAGACTTCCCCATAGAAACGCAAGCGTGTCTTGCATTTTTTATGAAACCTGCTACGATTGTGATGGAGTAAAAAAGCTTTTTAACAAAAAAGGGTGGGGGTATCTCGTGAGAGCCGCTTCGCTTTTGTCGTTGCCGGAACGGCGGGGCTGTGGGAAAACGCCGCTCACGCTCCAGACTCTCGTAGTTTCATTGACGCTTGTTTTGGTCACATACATGACAATTTCAGTAGGTCTCGAGTGGTTGTTTGCGGCCCCAATGGTTCTTTTCGCCGTGGAGTTCTTCATCACGCCCCTCGGCTGGATGACGCTCAAACACTGCGTAGACAAAGCTCAACAATAAAGCATCTCTTAAAATCTCCCTCTATTCGGATGGGAGATTTTCTTTCCCCGGCGCGCTTAATTACGCTTCCGGTGGTCATTCCCTCTGACGGGCTTGACATACTAATAATTTAATGCTATACTGTGTATAGTAAACGTTTCTCGGAAACGGAAAGAAAGGAGTGCTAAATTGACCTCGCGGGAAAAGATTGAACTCTTGAAAAGTTTGCGGAAGCGGGGCATAATCCGCGAATTGTGTCCGGAGCGCCGCTACTGGCACTACGAGGTACTTCGGCCCGAGGAGCTTCCCGAATCGCTGATGCCGGAGTTCAACCGGCTAGGCGAGCTCAGGTGGTAACGCCTCGCAAGGCAGCGAGCAGTACTAAAAACTGCTCGCTTTTCTTTACTTTATCTCCCGTGGCATTTTTGGTGCTGATTGACTCCTACACACGGATTTGCTATATTTAATTCAGAACCTTTTTATACAAGGAGGATGCTATGGAAGTCAGAGTCCATCTCTACACGCAATCCGAGCCTGTTGTCATGACTGATGTCCGCAATGCTTATCAGAAGGGCGATCTTTACTGCATTATGCTTAATGACAGTAAAACCGTCTACAAATTCCCTCTCCAGCATATCTTTCGCATTAAGGAAGTCTCTGCGCCGGCCACCACATAGGTGGCTTTTTCTTTATCCTCACGCCCCATGACCCTCCTTGCCTACTCCGCCGAAGCAGCTTCGGCTGCGAAGGCCGGGCGCTAAAGCTACGGAAGGGCACAGCACTTTTTATACTTTTTCCCGCGCAACGTTCCAATATTCTTGAGAATGTTGGAATGTTGTTATTGCCTGTGGCGCTTTTGCTTTTTTAATAACCGACCGCAGAGACTTTCTTTATTTTAAGCCATTTTCGTCACCTTGCATCTGCCAGTTTAGATGGTTTACAGAAAATGTCATGCGGAACATTTTCTGTTGACTTCTTCGCTGTGTCTTGCTAATATCATACCAGCACCAAACATCAATTTCCGGAGGTAAATCAGGTGGGTCACTCCTGGCGCGAAATGGATCCTGCTGGCGCTGCCGAACATGAGAGGAGAATTCACCGTCTACTCACACTCCGAAAAAAGCTTGAGGATCTGTCACTTTCCAACTTTACCGTAGGTGATTTCGAAGCCCTTTACCGAGTCATGGGTGTAAATACCCACAAAGATGCTCGAGAGGAAGATCTCGCTCGCCTTGAACGGAAAGTCCAGAAAAAGTCATAATCTTTTCCTCGTACACCCGGTTCTTCGGAATCGGGTTTTTCCTTTGCATTTATCTTCCATGACATCTCTTATACTTTACCGGGCGGCCGTCAGGATATTTAGCTCCGCATGGGCACGGATCGTTGCGACCAACTGATTTTGCTCCGGGGGGCGCAGCGGCCTGCGGCCGCTGCTCGTGCGTATATCCGTGCGCATGCGGCTGCATTGAAGCCCGCATAATGTTTTGAGCTATGGTTGCTTCCATGGCGCGCACCATCGTTTGAAACATTTTGTGTCCCTCTGATTTATACTCCACAAGAGGATCGCGCTGGCCGTAGGCTCGCAGGCGCACCGAATCGCGCAAAGCTTCCATGTCTTCCAAATGATTAAGCCACAGCGCGTCAAGAGTGCGCAAAAAAACAGCTTTTTCCAGAAGACGCATATTGTCTTCTCCGATTTCTTTTTCTTTTTTATCGTAATCCTCCTCCGCAAATCCCGCCGCCTTAGCCATTTCTAAAACAATTCCGCGCAACTCTGCCGGCCGAACCTCTAAAACTTCTCTGCGTTTTTTATAAATAGTTCCTCTGTGTTTATTCATCACATCGTCATATTCCAAAACGTGCTTCCGCAAATCAAAATTGGCGCCCTCAATTTTGGATTGGGCCGCCTCAATTGCTCCGGAAACCATTTTAGATTCTATTGGCTGATCTTCCGGCATATTCAAAGCGCCCATTAAGGACTTAATCCTGTCTCCGCCGAAAATGCGCAAGACGTCGTCTTCAAGCGAAACAAAAAACTGCGAAGAGCCCGGATCGCCCTGCCTGCCTGCGCGGCCACGCAATTGATTATCAATCCTGCGCGCTTCATGTCTTTCCGTGCCTATTACGTGCAGACCACTGACTCCGCAAACCCTCGATGCTTGGTCGGCAAGAGGCGGATTTCCCCCCAAAACAATATCAACGCCGCGACCTGCCATATTTGTGGCGATCGTGACGGCTCCAAACCGACCGGCCTGCGCTATAATCTCAGCTTCCTTCTCGTGGTTTTTAGCGTTTAAAATCTGATGCGGCACGCCTTCCCGTTCCAATAATTTGCCAAGATATTCATTTTTGACGATTGAAACCGTGCCCACCAAAACCGGCTGGCCTTTTTGATGGCGCTCTTTAATTTCGTTTACAACCGCCTTAAACTTGCCTTCCTGATTTTTATAAACCCTATCGGGCAGGTCATGGCGCGCCATGGGTTTATTGGTCGGCACCATAACCACATCCAGCCCGTAAACTTTATCGAACTCTTCCGCTGAGGTTGCGGCCGTGCCCGTCATTCCGGCCAGCTTGTTATACATGCGAAAATAATTCTGAAAAGTAATGGTCGCCAAAGTAAGAGATTCCGGACGCACTTGGACCCGTTCTTTGGCCTCAACGGCCTGATGCAATCCACCCGACCAGCGGCGCCCGGGCATCAAGCGTCCCGTAAATTCGTCAACAATAATAACTTCGCCGTTTTTTACCACGTAATCTTTATCGCGCTGGAAAAGGGCTTCGGCGCGCAATGCCTGCTCAAGATGATGCACGTATTTTATGCCGCGCTCTTCATAAATACTGCCCATTCCCAAGATTTTTTCAATCTTTTCTATGCCATGTTCGTTCAAAGTTACGGCCCGCATTTTTTCATCTATTTCGTAATCCTCGTCCTTTTTAAGCTTGGGCACTATTCCGGCAAACTCGCGATACCAATTTGACGATTCCATATCCGGCGCGGAAATAATAAGCGGAGTGCGGGCCTCATCAATCAATATGGAATCCACTTCGTCTACAATGGCGTAATGAAATCCGCGCTGAACCTGATCTTTCAAATCGTAAACCATGTTATCGCGCAGATAATCAAAGCCGAACTCATTATTGGTTCCGTAAGTAATATCCGCCCCGTAAGCCTCGCGCCTTGAAACCGGCCGCAAATAACTTTCTATTACCTTAAACCCGCCGACAGTATCTCGTTCCTCGTCTCTCTCGCCGTTTTCAAATTTCGCATTTTCATTTTTAATTTTTAATTTTTCATTTTTAATTTCACGCGCCGCATCGATTGATTGATATGCCGGATCGTAAATATAAGCGTTGTCATGTACAATACAGCCAACTGAAAGACCTAGCGCGTGATATATCTGCCCCATCCATATCGTATCTCTTTTGGCCAAATAATCATTAACCGTAATTATATGCACCCCTTTTTCGGGAAGGGCGTTTAAAAAAGCCGTTAAGGTGGCAACAAGAGTTTTGCCTTCTCCCGTTTTCATTTCGGTAATTTTACCCTGATGCAGGGCGATGCCGCCAATTAACTGAACATCAAAATGCCGCTGGCCCAAAGTTCGTTTTGAGGCCTCTCTCGCCAGGGCAAACGCTTCGGGCAATAAGTCATCTATGGTTTTTTCGCGCCGAAGTCGCTCTTTTAATTCCTGCGTTTTGCGCTTCAGATCCTCAATAGAAAAAACCCCGAATTCTTTTTCGAGGCCATTAATTTTGTCTATCAGGGGCTTTACGCTATTGAGGTATTTTTCGTTGGCGTCTCCGAAAACGCGCTCTAGAAAGCTCATTGCAGAGACATCATACCATGCGCTGAACGATTTTGTAAACTAATTTCGCGGCCAGAAAATCTGGCGCCGCAATTCCAGGGATTGGACAAAGCTCAACCACGTCCGCGCCAATGATTTTTTTGCTGCGCCCAAGTTCTTTAATAAGATTTATTGAGTCGTACCAGCCGATGCCGCCGGGCTCCGGCGTTCCTACGGCAGGCATTATTGATATATCCAATGCGTCCAAATCAAAACTCAAGTATACTTTGTCTTTGAGGGTGGCGATTATTTCCGCGATCGGCACTGCCGGAGCATAAAAAACAGTGTTTATTTCGTTTTTTGCGAAGTATTCGGCTTCCTCTTGAGAAGTGGACCGTATACCGACATGCGTAACAGGTAATCCCAATTCTCGGGCGCGGCGCATCACGCAACCGTGGTGCCATTTAGTGCCCTCAAATTCATCTCGCGAATCCGTGTGAGCGTCTATATGCAGAATAGAAAAATCTGTTCCGTGTTTTTTGTGAAAAGCCTGAATGGCGCCGTTGGTAATGGAATGTTCGCCGCCCAGCATAATGGGCATTTTGTCGTCATCCAAAATCTGGGCTATAACATTCCTAACGCGATCAATCGTTTCTTCCGGCGAAGCCTTAGAAGGTTCCAGTTCTTCAAGCGTAAAAATCCCTGCCTTTGAGGGATCTTCTTTTAAATCGTGATCGTAAAGCTCAATGCGGCGAGATGCGTCTATGAGAGCTCTCGGGCCTTCTTTGGTGCCGGATTTCCAATAAGTAGTGGATGAATAAGGAACGGGAAAAATGACGACTTTCGCTTTCTGGTAGGTCTGCCCATCAAGCCCAAGAAAATTGAATGGTTCGGTGGATGGATAAGAAATCATATATCACCTACGGGTTATGAATTTAATACGAATAACTACTAGCGAGAGAATGCGGTTGCGGGACCATCCGCAGCAAATTGGCTTGGTTCGAGCACTCAACGTATTGAGTGCTCGGCAATTTGCGAGTAGCAGCGAGTTTTCCGCCCCGATATTACAAATCCCTTCGGGATTTGAATACGGGGCAAGAATACGACATTTCGGCTTCCATCGTGGGCATTCTCGCCCCGTACCATGCGAGCGAAGCGAGCATTGGTTCGGGGCAGGAGAAAACTCGCGTGGTACCGCAAGCCGCATTCCCGAGCGACTACCGCCCGACAAATACGGTTTTATTTCACAAAAAGTGAAGAGAAATTAGCACCCTTTCTTTTGGATTTAACTTTTTCGCAAAGGGCATGCGCCACTATTGGCAAAGCAATGGTTGCGTCGCAATAAACCTGAACTTTTGGCGCGCCGACTTTTTCTTTGCCCCACGAAGTCGCTTCTTCAAAAGTGCAGCCGGAGAGCCCGCCCCATTGCGGAGAGTCGGTAGTTATCTGAAGGGCATATTTGTGAGGGTAATAAGATTCCACCAGTTCTTTTCTGTTTCCGCGCTTGGCCCTGAAAACCTCGGGTTTGCGTCCCGGAATTTTTCTTTCGGGATACAAAAGATTGGAAGTAACGGCAAGCAGCTGAATGAAGTCTTTCGGAACGCCGCCGCCGATATATACCACGCCGGTATCCTTAATTTTTTTTCCAAGACTCATAAATTCAACGTAGTCTTTCATGTTATCCAAAACCAGATTGAATCCTTTGCTCTTGGCGATGAGTCCGGCGTCTCCGTAGGGACTGTCCACTATTGCCGGGCAGAAAACGGGAATTTTGTTTTTTGCCGCAACGGCAACTATGCTGTTGATCTTTCTTTTGCCCAACCATCGTCCAAACAAATCAAATAATTCTCGGGAAGAATACGGCCGTCCATCTTCCAAGTTTTCCACCATAAACTTTGCAATCAATTCCGTCATATCCATATAGTCTATTTCCGAACCGAAAACGTCGTAATATCTGTTTATATCCTTTTTCAAAAGATCCACATCGTCCGCCGTATGAGATCCCTTCCAATAGGAATGTCCCATTGCCTCAACAATATCTTCGGAAAGATTGGCTCCGGTGGCAACCAAAACGTCAATGTAGCGGTTTTCCATCAGCCAGTTTATAATCTTCCACTGGCCGGTGGTGGATAGCGAGCCTGCATAGCCCAAAATAATCGTTAAATCTTTATCTTTAATCATTTTTTCCCAAACCTGGGCAATCTCGGCCAGCTTGCGTCCCTGAAAGCCGGTATTTGCCATTTCATCTAAAAGCTTGGCGATGCTTTTCTCTTTTACTTCTATCGCTTTTACTTTCGTTTTTTTGTATGGATTTTTGGCCATGATTATGTAACCAACACGGCTATTGCCACAACGGAAGTCCATTTTCCGTCTTTGTCGCAGCGCGCGGTTTGGGTGGCATTAGTTGTGCGCACTATTTTTCCGGAAAGCCTAAAGGCCTGCCTTCTTGAGTCCCAAGCTTCGTCCGGATCAAATTTTAATCCAAGAGTTGATGCCAACATGGATGCCGCCAAGTCTTCGGCATAATCGCTTGCCTTCTCTTCTGTCTCTCCAAAAGAATGGTGCTCTGAAATATATCCGTATTGGCGGGAACTGGCGGGCATGGCGCATCCTATGGAGGCCGCAACCAATCTATTGGGTTCATTATATTCGTTCCGCGCGATAACGCAATGCAGTATTTGTCCCGCGCTTAACATATCAAGACCTCTTCTTCTGGATATCATTTTGCATCCGGGCGGCAAAATACTGGAAACGGAAACCAAGTTAAATGGAGCGATGCCGGCATCTCTTAAAGCCAGCTCAAAAGATCCCAGTTTTTCCCTGTGAATCCCTACGCCCTTGGTCAAAAAAATATATTTCGGTAAAAGATATTCCACCGCTCTGTCAACCGATTATGCGCCCTCGTCGCGCACTCTTGCGGTGCGCGCCGGCGCGCCCGCACTTACGGATCTCTTTATCAGCCGTTGTCCTCTTAGTTCACGCGCTTTTGCTGATTTTTTATATTGCCGTATTTCTCTGGCGAGCACTCTAACCACATTATTGATGGCTACTTTCAAATCCCAATTTTTGGATTCTGCCCGCAACAGCCTGCCGGGCAACAAAATCTGGATTTCGGTGTAGTAAATGCCGTCTTTTTTATGATGCCGCGAAGACATACCCACTTCGCACCTGATTTGCGCGGTAAACTTTTTTCCTTTAATGCCGAGTTCTGTAAACCGGGAAGGCAAAAAACGCTCAAGGCTGTTAATTTTATTTTCAAGAAAACCGCGCAAAGCCGGGTTTAACCGTAAGCTCGTTGTTTTGATTATCGGCTGCACTTTAAAAAATAAATTCCTGATTGATTTTTATTTTTTAATTATCGCACTATCAAGATATCTGTCAAGAAAGTTTTGTGGAAAATAAGTGAATTACTCGCCGGGATCAAGACCCACCATTTTGATTTCTTCCTCCAGAACGATGCCGTATTTCCTTTTTATTTTTTCCTTGACCAAATTAATAAGCGCCAGAACATCTTGAGCTTTGGCTTTGTCGGCATTAACAATAAAATTTGGGTGCTTGGGCGAAATCAATGCTCCTCCAACTCTTAGATTCTTTAAGCCGGCGTCGGCCAACAGCGCGGCTGTTGGAATGACCGGAAAGGGATCATTTTTTATTACCCTGACAAACCTTTTTTTAGCTCGCTCCGGCGCATTTCTTAGATCGCAGTTTTTAAAAATGCTGCCCGCATTCGGTAGGTCCAGCGGCCCCTTTTCTTTCCGGTATCTGATATGGTCTTTGGATATAGCCTGAATTTTCTTTTTATCCCCTTTTTTAAAACGCATCAGGGCCGAAAGCACGATCCAGTTTTTCTTTTTAAAAACGGACGACCTGTATCCGAACGCGCAGCCTTGGCGATATAGTTTTATTATTTTTAAATTGCCGTCCAGCGCTTCCACGGAAACAATCGTATCTTTGGTTTCGCCGCCAAAAGCTCCGGCATTGCCCCTAACGGCTCCTCCCAAAGTACCGGGCAGACCGCCGGCCCATTCAAGTCCTGCAAGTCCCCTTTTGCCCGCCTCTCGCACCAAAACGGGAAAAGGAACGCCGGCTTCGGCATAAAGACGTGTATTTTGTATTTTGTATTTTGTATTTTGTATTTTTATCACTAAGCCGGGAAAACCTTTGTCTGAAATCAGAACGTTACTTCCCTGCCCTAAAACAAAATAGGGCAGATTTAATTTTTTAGAGGCGCGAAGGGCCCGCAAAATATCTGCTTTCGTTCTTGCCGCGTAGAAATATTTAGCCGGGCCGCCTATTTTAAAAGTCGTGTATTTGCCGAGGCGTATATTCTTTTTTACGCCGGGAAGAATTTCTGTTATAGTCATTGTTCTATTTTAACAGAAATTAAAAGGCCGGGGGAGTTGACTCCAATTCTAGGTCTTTTGTGAGTGCTAGCCCCCGGCCAAGTTTATTATATA
>CAYJUL010000023.1:0-9793 GCA_964373345.1 uncultured Candidatus Saccharibacteria bacterium | reverse complement strand
GAGCGCAACGCTCGTGCAAAAAATGCGCGATGAATTAGCAATCAACGCAGAAATCCCGGAAATAGGAAAACAATACGAATTATAGTTATTTGTATAAGTTATTTAGCGAATTTTGAAATTCTTCAAGCATTTCTCTACGTTGTTTAATTTGATTCAATAAGCTGCTCTTTCCAGAAATATTGCTGTTCGTAATATCTTGCTCAAGCTTCTGTAATTCTTTTTCAGTAAAAGACCGCTGAATTTTTGCAATAAGATCTTTTAATAAAATTTCTTTTGGCTTCTCCAAAAATAAAATATTCTCTTCTTGCATTCCGCTTGCCCGCCGAAGCCTTGGCGAAGGAGGGGCCCCAAGAGCGCCGGTTTTTATATCGTTAAATCGCTCTCGGGTGGTAACAATTGCCAGGTCGCACACCTCGCCGATTTTTCGGCCGATGCCCTGATGAGCTTTTTTTGAGGCGCTGCCCAACTCAATCAGGCAGGGCATTATAATAATTTTACGGCCCGGCCATACTTTCAGATATTCCAAATGCGAAATCACTCCATCGGGATTTGCGGAATAGGTGGCGTCAATAATATTAACGCCGCCAATTCCCTTTTTCAACGTCATTCCGGCTAATTCCGGGGTTATTTTTTTACATTGCTCAGCAATCTCTGTCATCGTCATTCCTAATTCTTTTGCGCATGCCGCGGCTGCCAGCAAATTAGGAACATAATGAGCGCCTAGCGCATTAATCCAAAACTCCGCATTGTCGCCATCTTTAGAAAAAGCATTAAATGTAATGCATTCTTTCTCTACTTTTATATTTTCTGCCCAAATGTCTTCTCTGCGGCGAACAGAATATCTGATAATTTTTAGTTTTTCGCTGTAGCTTTTTGCTTTTAGGTTTAAGTTTTTAGCTATATATTCGTTATCCCAATTTACCACCGCCACGCCATCTTCCGGCAAAGCATCGATCAGCTCAAACTTCGTCTTTATAATGTTTTCCTGCGAGCCGAAAGTCGCCGTATGCTGTTCGTTTATGCCGGTTAAAATGCCTATTTCGGGTTTTACCATGTCGCAAATCAGTTTTATGCCGCCCCTGCCGTAAGCTCCCATTTCGGCTATAAAAATATCGTGCCCGGGTTTCAATTCCCGCAAAACGCACTCCGCGACTCCGACTTCGCTGTTTTGGTGTTCTTTGGTTTTTAAAACTTTGAATTTTTCGGATAAAATGGCGGCCAAAAACTCTTTGGTTGAGGTCTTGCCGTAACTACCCGTAATGCCGACAACCGTAAGACCATTAAACGCTTTTCTCGCGTTTCTGGCTTTTGCAATAACGCGCTTTCGTCCCAGGGCGATAAAAGGCTGAAGAGCTAACACTATTCCTGAAACAATTACCGGCGCAAAAATATCAAACATTAAAAGACCGAAAGCGAAAAGCGCCGGAAGGTCCGCAAGTGTCAAGAATAAGGCCGCAAGCGTTGATGCCGCGGCCGCGAACGCGACCGCGACCAAAACGATAATTTTAGCGGTAAACACGGGCTTCGCAACCGCGCCTCGCGCTATGCCAAAAATCGCTTTCAAGGCTTCCAAGGCATACAAAATAAACAGCGCCGTCGCAAACTGGGATGGTAAAACAAAAAAGGCGCCAGCGAGCATCAACTTTGCTCCAAAAAGAAAATTGCAAAATACCCGCTGTCCTTTGGTCGTTCGGAAATGATCCAAAAAACGGCCAATGTGATATTCTTTAAGCTGCCAAAGATAAAACCAGAATAAAATAGCTTTGGCGGTGCGTATAAACCAAACGACGCCGAAAACAAAGACAAAATTCATATACTACTCAGGCGATTAAAAAGGCCGTAATTGCTCCTGCCAGCTCTTTTGGATTTTTAAGATTTAAATCATGTCCGCGATGGACTAAAATTTTAAGCCGGGAACCGACGATAGCGCTATTAATAGCGCGGGCGTGCGCAAGCGGAGTAATGCGGTCTTCCCCTCCCCACACAATTAGCGTCGGCGAGGAAATGTTTTTAAGATATTTGGATAAATCTTCTCTGATAACATTTTTAAAAGTGGACTTCATGGTGTCATCCGACAAATTTTGCGTCAAGCGATAATAATCCTGGGCTCCTATTAATTTATAAAGTAATTTTCTGGCCCCGGAACGGAAAAAAATCAGCGGAGGCGCTAAAAAAATCAGTGCCGCAATTTTGCTTATTAAACGGAACACGACCTGCTTTATGGTTTTGTGGCGTACGATGGCGGCCGCGATCAAAATCAGTTTAGACACCTTATGAGGATGCTCTGCCGCAAAAATAGCCGCGACTCCGCCGCCGAAAGAATGGCCAACTAAACAAAACTGCGTAAGCCCGTGCTCGTCGCTCCATTTGTTAAGCCAATCGGCATAATCTTTTGCGCGCCACGGGTAAGCCGGCGGCGGATTGTTTCCAAATCCGGGAAGATCGGGAATAAAAACATCGTATCCGTCACGTTCCAGCGATTCTTTTATGCCCTTCCAATTTGCGGCGCGGGAACCCCAACCGTGAAGAATAATGATTTCTTGACAAAGTTTCATAAATATGCTAATGTGGTTGTAGCACTTAAGAGGAGGTGTTGGACGTGAAATTCTGGAAGATGGCTGGTATATTTTTCTATTTTGCGTCGGCCACGTTATTCATGTATGCCGTCGTACGCGGCATCCAAACGCATGGCAACATGGATACGTTTATGCCGGCGGTGATGGTCGGACTTCTTATGATATTAATAGGAAACCTGTGCAAGCTTTCCTCTATATTCAGTCGGGATTACTAATCCCGACTTTTGATTTCTTTTTTACTAATATATTGCTGTAAAGCTTTTGGGATTTTGACGCTTCCGTCTTTTTGCTGATAATTTTCAATAAGCGCGATTAGGGCGCGGCCAACGGCAAAAGCAGTGCCGTTAAGCGTATGCACGAAATGCAATTTTCCGTCTTTCGCGCGATAGCGTATATTCAATCTTCGCGCCTGAAAATCGGTGCAGTTTGAAGTTGAATGCGTTTCTCTATACTGATTCTGTCCGGGCATCCAAGATTCAATATCGTAGGTCGCGGCCGAGGGCCGCGACAAATCTCCGGCGCAAAGCTGAACTACCCTATATGGGATTTTTAGCATCTGCATCAATTTTTCTTCCATTTTCAGTAAAAATTGGTGCTCATCTCGCGATTTATCAGGGTGGCAAAAGCTGAACATTTCAACTTTATCAAATTGGTGTACGCGCAGAATGCCTTTTGTGTCCTTGCCGTAGCTTCCGGCTTCGCGCCTGAAACACGTGGAAAAAACAACGTAGCGTCTTGGTAAATCTTTCTCTTCAAAGATTTCTTCGGCATGCATGGGCCCCACGGATTGCTCTGATGTGCCGACCAAAAATATATTGTCTTTTTCCAGAAAATAGCGTTCAGCTAAATCCTCCTCCGAATCTATATAACCCATAGCCTTCATCATTTCGGACTTTATTAATACCGGCGGGATAACAGGAACGAACCCCTCTTTAATCAAGGTATCCATAGCAAGGTTTACGATGGCAAATTCCAGCAGAGCCGCCTCTTTTTTCAAATAACCGAAACGCGAACCTGAAACTTTTGCCGCTCTTTCAATATCTATTAAATCCATCTTTTCGGCTATCTCCAAATAATCTTTCGGCTGAAAAGAAAATTTGGGTCTTTTCCCGACTTCCCTTAAAATCACGCTGCCCGATTCGTCTTTTCCCTCGGGAACATCATCAAGCGGCAAATTCGGAAGCCGCAACATCAAATCCTGCAGATCCTTATCGGCTTTTTCAAATTGCGGCTCAATTTTTTTAATTTCCGTTTTAATTTTATGAGCCGCGTCAATATCCTCCCTGCCAAGCTTATTTTGCTTTGAACGCAGACTTTCTATTGTTTTTAAAAACGCTCTTCTCTCTTCGTCCAAAGCCAAAAGGCCATTGATGTCCGCATCGGCCCCCTTCCTTTGAATTCCCTCTTTAACTTTATCCGGATTTTCGCGGATGAATTTGATGTCAAGCATAAATTACTGTTTGGATTTCATGGTCGGAAAGAAAATAATCTCTCTTAAATTATGCGAGTCGGTGAGCAGGGCGACGAGTCTATCTATGCCCATACCGAACCCGGCGGCCGGCGGCATTCCGTATTCCAGCGCCTCAAGAAAATCTTCATCTTTTCTTTCCGGGACCATTTTGGATTTTTCAAAGCGCTTCCGTTGTTCTGTGGGATCATTAAGCTCAGAAAAACCGTTAACCAACTCTAAACCGACAACCACTAACTGAAAACGGTGAGCATATATCGGGTGGTCCTCCTGCGCTTTTGCTAATATGGACATCTCAACGGGGTGGTTCAACACGAATGTCGGCTGTACAATTTTTGGCAGAACGGTCTTTTTATACAACTCATCCAATAACGCCGCCCTATCAGTTTCTTTGCCGACCTTAATACCAAGTTCTTTTATTTTCTTTCTCAATTCAGCGCCTTTCGCCGAATCCACGTCAACAGACGCATGCTGTTTCATCAGGTCTCGAAATGTTTTTTTCTGCCACGGCCGTTGAAAATCCAATTCCTGTCCGCGGTAAAAAAAGGCTCCTTTTGCTTTTATCGTTCGCGTCAACTGCTGCAACATATCCTCTACCAACTTCATCAACCCGTCTCTTTCTTGATACGCCCAATAAAGCTCGAGCATTGTAAAATCGGGATTATGCGACCAATCCATGCCCTCATTGCGAAAACATCTGCCAATTTCGTAAATTTTCTCAAATCCTCCGACCAAAAGACGTTTTAAATAGAGCTCCGGGGAAATACGCAAATATAAATCCATATTCAGGGCGTTAAGGTGTGTCTTGAAAGGTTTCGCGAGCGCCCCGCCCGGCAATGGCTGTAAAATTGGGGTTTCTACTTCCGAAAATCCGCGGCTTTCCAGAATTTTTCTCAATTCCGCGATAATTTTTATGCGCAGGGACAGTTTTTCTTTTACTTCCGGATTCATCAGCAAATCCAAATATCTTTTTCTAAACCTTTCTTCTGCGTCTTTTAAGCCGTGCCACTTTTCCGGCAAGGGCAAAATTGATTTTGCCAACATGCAAAACTCTGCCACCCCTAACGTCTTCTCGCCTCGTTTGGTAATGAAAAGAGCGCCCTTTGCCTCCAAAAAATCGCCTATGTCAAAATTGTCCAAAAAAAGATGGTAATTCGTCTCCAACACATCCTGTTTTAAATATACCTGCATTCGTCCGGTACCGTCTTCAATGTGCAAAAAGGTAGAACCCCCGTGTTCGCGCACGGCGCGAATACGCCCCGCAATTACGATTTCTTGTTTTTTAGACGCAAGGGAATCAAAATCAGCCAGCGCTTCATTGATAGTGTGGGTTCTTTGGCTATGAATAGGATACGGATTCTGACCTCTTTTTAGCATCCGCTCTAATTTTTTTATTCGGTTTTTACGGATATCTTTAAGAGCCATCTTTATCAATTGTAGTTAATTTTCCGGATTTGGTCAAAATAAACCCCGCCCCTGCGTACAGGGGCGGGGTTCTGGCAGACAGTAAGCCGAATTCTGTCGTGGACAATCATCTGTCTGGACCGAAAATTGCTCTTCGGTTCTAGCGAGCCACTTTTCATCCCCCGACAAGCTCGAAACAGCACCTGTGTGGCGCCGTCCTGGGTTTACCCTGCCGCCTTTGGCGAACCTCGCCTCTGGCGGGAGCCGCCGAAAGGTTTGCTCTTGCGCCCGATAAGGATTTAGCCGTTTCACCCCCGGTGTTGCCATCGGGATTCGCCCCGCCATATTTGACGGGGCGCCTCGGTCCTTTCGGACCTCGGCGTCGCTGTTCGCACCTCTAGCCTTACGGCCGACGGCTGTTAGCCGCTATCTTTTTAACCCTCGGTGAATCCGAGGCGTTGGTGTTCGGACTTTCCTCCCTTCACAAAAACGTGAAGAGCGATTGTCTCGTCTGCCAGATATGACACTATATCACAAATTTTTTAGGAATACATGCCCGATGGCGCATCGCAAATTTTATGACTGCAAGATTTGCAATAATGTCTCATGCATACTCCGCAATAGTTATCGGCCGCCATGTGTTTGCAATAAGAGCATATGCCGGCGTCAATTTCATATATTGATTCTTTATGGAGTTCATAATCCAATTTCTTCTTCAAACGCAAATCAGCAGGCCCCTGCCCAACTTTGGGAAAAATATTAGAAGTAAATCTCGGAAATATTTTCATTGTTCTTTCGCCGGAATTATTGTTATGCGTATAACGCAGTATTTTATCATATTTTAAATAATCTGTCAAGGCTTCGGCCTTACGCGATGCACAATCTTATTCGGGTGCCTCGCGCTATCACGTTTTTCTATCGTAAAAAATCCGCCCCCTGGCGGATTAAGCTCGGCTGCATGGTTATTTTATTAAAAAAGCGTACTCGGCCCTTTTGTTTTGGCGTCCAACGCTTCGTTTACCAATCGGTCGGCCTCTTTGGTTTTTTCCCTCGGAACTGATACGAAGTTTATATTGGGCGTATCAACGCGCATGTTCCAAGTTTGTAAAAACAAAGGCTGTAAATTTGCTTCTAAAATTTTGTACTTTCCGTTTAGCTGATTAACCAGCAGTTCCGAATCCGATCTTATTTCAACTTTCATTTCACCGATTTTCTTTTTACCAAAAAGGGCTTTAATTTTCTTAATGGCGAAAATTACGGCTTGATACTCGGCCTCATTATTGGTTGCGTGGCCCAGATATTCGGAATATTTTTTTAGCGCCCGCCCTTTTTCATCGCAAATCACAACCCCGATTGCCGCAGGCCCCGGATTTCCTCTTGCTCCGCCGTCCGTAAAAACAATAATCTTATTCATTATTGAATATTACCTCTGGCTTTAAAAAATTAAAAGGCCGCCAAAAGAGCGGCCGTATAATATATGTAAATCATTCAAGCCAAAAAGGCCTGCCTGCCGGTAGGCAGGCCTGTCGGCCTCTCGCAAAAATGCCATCTTTGCCTTGCTATTGATATAAGTGATGTTTTGCTATATATTCCCTTACCCGATCCGGTACAAAACCTTTGATGTCCCGACCCGTCTTAATTCTGTCTCTTATTTCAGAGCTTGATATGCGTCGCCCTAATCCTTTGCCCGCAAAGATAAAAGGCGGAGGCATTTTTTCCACCTCAAAACCCGCCCTTTCTAAAACCATAAATTTTATTGTTCGCGAAAGCATTTCCCAGTTTTTCCACCGGAGATAACTGCGGTCTTTTATGATATCCGTGCCAAGAATCCAAAAAAAATCAAAGCGCGGATGTTTCCGCTTAAGGGCCATAACCGTATCTATGGCGTAGCTTTTATTTTTACGCGAGGATTCTATATGGTTTATCTTTATTTTGTCTCCTTCCAAAAACCTGGCCATTTGCAAACGATGTTTCGCCGGCGCCAACGATTTATCAAAAGAGTGGGTATGGCATGGGATCAGCCACACCTGGTCAACCAACTTTTTGTCCAAAACGCTCTCGGCCAACCCCAAATGCCCCAGATGCGGCGGATTGGCGCTAAAACCCAAGCACCCGATTTTTTTCTTGGCGCTCCTCATATGTTCATTCGCCGAGGCGTTTGAAGTAATCGGATAAGCACACTTTTAATGGATCCAGGTCTTTGTTTTTTGCCCTAAAACCTCCGGCCGGGGGATGTCCGCCGTAGGTTATCATATATTTTTTGCAGGCATCCATTGCTTTTACTACGTCCAAACCGTGAGGCGTCCGCGATGCTCCGGGACTATCCTCTTTGCCTTTCTTATAAATAAATGTCGGCTTTTTGTATTTTTGGCAAAGACGCGAAGCAATGGCGCCGGTAAAAATAAGAGGCCAGGAGGGATCGCCTTCAAAAATGATCAGATCGTTTGCGGCCGAAACCCTTTCGTCGGCCTCTAAAAATATTCCTCTCATGATTTCTTGCTTCTCCGAATTTTCCCTTAAAAGATCCTCTGCCATCTTTTGGGCTCTGGCCGGGGATTCTTCCCGCAAAAAAGCGTAAATGGGATTAATATGCGCTTTCGCGTTCCAAACATTGAGCGGCGGCAGCATTTTTTGCCGAAACTCTCCAGCTCCGTCATGGGAAAATCCCGTAAGCGAAATCAGCGCCTTCAGTCCTTCCCTTTTTGTGTATCGCAGGGCCTTAAGACCGTCTTCAACCAATCGTTTATTTTCATCCACAAGAGGCATCTGGTCGGCAATCGTAGCCAAAGCTGTCAATTCTAAAAACCGCGCGGGATCGTACTTTTTTTGTGCCATACCCAAAATTGCCTGAACTAATTTATAGGCTATGCCGGCACAAGCAAAGTCTTTGAAAGGATACTTATCTCCTTTTTGCTTGGGATCAACAATAATAGAGGCTTTTGGCGTTTTCGCCAAAACCTTGTGATGATCAATAATGACAACCTCAAAGCCCATTTTTTTTGCGGCATCTGTTTCCTTAACGCTGGTAATTCCGCAGTCAAAAGTGATAAAAAGAGCTGGCGCGTGCTTTTTTAAAACGGCGAGCGCCTTTTCGTTAATGCCATAGCCTTCTCTTTCGCGATCCGGAAAATACACCTCCGACTTCCTGAATCCCAAAATCTCCAGCGCTTCTTGGGCAATCAAAACGCTGCTTACCCCGTCCGGATCGGAATCGCCGTATAATACGATACGCTCCTTATTTGTAACCGCATTTAAAATACGGCTAGCGGCCTTGGTGAGATTTTTTATTTCCATAATGCCATGCGAATTACGAATTTGTACGAATAATAGTTAAGCGAAGGAGCTAATTTTTAGGAGCATCCGCAGGCAAAATTGCTTGGTTGAGCCCAAAGCGAGAATTTTGCCGAGGACCTGAACGAGATCGTCGCTGGAACGAGCGAGCGTATCCTAAAAATCAGCCTTCCGAGCGCAACGCCTCCAAGCCCGGCAACTTCTCTCCCGCCAAATATGCCAGCATCGCTCCTCCGCCGGTGGAAACATGGCCGAATTTATCCGCGAGCCCCATTTTGTTTATAAACTCCACCGTTTCTCCTCCGCCAACAACAGAAAAGGCCTTGCCGCGCGCAATCTCTTTTGCGATCTCGCGAGTGCCGGCGCAAAATCGTTCGTCTTCAATTTTTCCCAAAGGCCCGTTCCAAAAAATAGTTTTTGCTTGTGAAATTTTGTCTTTAAAGATCTTGATCGTCTCGGGACCGATATCCAACTCCCTGCCCTCGTATAAAATGCCGTCGGGAGCTTCTATAAATTTTTGGGGGTTGTCCAAAATTATCTCCTTGTCTCTTATCTCCCGAGCCATCAAATTACCGAGCAAAATCCACTCGGCCATCTTAGAGAAACGATTCAACGATTTAATTTTGGTTTCGACTTTAGCTCCACCCATTATGACAACTAACGGCTTTACGGGGTTCTGCGTTAATTCACTTAAAGTCGCGGTCTCCAGCTCCAACAAAAAACCCGCGCCTCGCGGCAAGTATTTTGGCAGGCCAACCACTGAAGCGTGAGCTCTGTGGCTAACGCCGAAAGCATCGTTAAGATAAATATCCCCCAATGCGGCAAGGCTCCTGGCAAAATCGTCATCGTTCACTTCTTCGCCCCCATGAAACCTGAGATTTTCAAGCAGTACGATTTCGCCGGGCCGCATTTGATTTATTTCCTTTTCCGTTTCGGATCCTATACAATCATCGGTTTTTGCAATAACGAGGCCCAAACGTTCCATCAATCTGTCTTTCACGCGGGCAAGGCTTAAAGTTTCTACGATCCGGCCATTAGGATCGCCTAAGTGACT
>CAYJUL010000022.1:0-9844 GCA_964373345.1 uncultured Candidatus Saccharibacteria bacterium | reverse complement strand
GAGAATGCGATTCTTGCGATTGAAACAAAACCCTTGCGCGCGGCGGAAACCATCGCCCGGAAAGTCATAGCCTCTGTGCGAGTCCACCATGCGGAAAAGCGCGTGCTTATCCTGTCTTACAATCCGGTTACGCTTGCCTGTTGTAAAAAGTTGTGTCCCGAAATTCCGGTGATGCTTATCCATGAACCGACTTCTGCAAGACGATTTCTTATTACATGCGGCCGGATTGTTTCGGGGTTGAGACCGGATGTATGGTCATTTGAGTGGTTTGTGCTCCAGCGGGATAAAGAAAGAGTTGCACAACTGCATCGCAAGGGGATAAAAGTGTGTTCCGGTGTGGTGCCGACGGAAACAGAGATGCGGTTTATAGGAAATCTTGGAGTTGACGGTATGATGACAAGCGATCCTATCCGCCTGCGGAAGGTCCTTGAAGAGGAGTAGGGAGCTCTCGATACACTGCGCGATTGTTCCCGTTCAATCAGAGAAAAAGCCGCCATCAAAAGGCGGCTTTTAAGTTTTAAGAAAAGGTATTACGCGCAGTGTTTCTTTCGCGTATTTACGAATTAGTGCTTCGCTTGAGACCAGCGGATGATATTCGTTGTGAAGCCATAGCGTAAGCTGGTTCCGGAAGTGTTTGTTGCCTGCCTGTCCGGATTGTCCAGGCGGCAGTACGCTGAGCGATTCTTCCGGATTTGCAAAGTCAAAGATGTGCCGCCAGGTTACCACGGAGGCCGTGCAGTTGAAGGGTTGCATGGGATTATATGATGCTTGCGGCACCGTATTGATATCTCCATCAAGCGGGTAGGCCCCCACATTAAAAATTTTTCTGAGGATGAGGAGTTGCCCAAAGACATGACTGAAAGTAACTTTATGAATTCGGCCCCATTGCCATTTCCGTCTGTCTTTCCCCGCCTTTTCGGTCAGATAGGCAAAGGCCTCTCGAAGACTTTGTTCTAGCACTTTTGTGAGGCTCCTTTGGGAATCTTCCGGGTTGGTCCGGAGGAACCAGTCTTCCGGCAGAGAACTCAGGATGCGGCTGAGATTTGATGCCGCTCTATAGCCAAGCGCATTGATATGGGCTACCGTATGCACGCCTTTCCCTAAATAGTAATCCAAGTCCTCGCCAAGTTTTTCGCTGAAGATGTTGCGATAGAGTCTATATGCAAAAACTTCAAAAATTGCAGCCGCAATGCTTGATTTTGTTATCCGTAGATCCCACTGCCGGAGCATATTAATCATCCACCGGAGCTCGTCGTCTTTCGGATTGAGCCCGAAAACGAACGGAAGGATTTCCTCCGCAACAAGAGAATATACGTCCCCCTGCACCGCTGCGGCTTTCTTGAGCGTAAGGTTGTCTTGGGCCGCAAGAATGTCTGTAATGCGGCGAACACGATAAGGGTCTGCCCATTCTCCGCTGAGCCGAATAAAGCGCGCATCCGATGGCTGGTTATTCGCCGCGGCCGCAATGTGGGAGTCGGGATCAAATGTTGACGGGAGCAGAGCAAAAGCAATATACTCCTCCCAATCATCCTGCGCTTTCCAACCGCGAGCAGGTACCAGTCCGGAACTTGGTCTTGCGGGAATAAATCCGGCAAGCTGCCATCCGATATGTCCGTCGCGGTCGGCATAGACGAAATTCATTGAGGGAGAAGACCAAAGGGTCAATGCTTCTCGGAATTCTTCCCAGTTGCGAGCGAGCATAAGTTTTTCTGCGGACGTAACGAGTCCCAGCGATTCAAGCGCAACGCTTTTGAAAGCAAGAGCTCGGCGAGTTCCGGAAATGAGGGGATTGATGATTGGTCCGTGGCGCGTGATAAAGATTTGTTCCTGAGCCGGTTTTTGCCCGCGTATTCTAATGTTTTCAGTGATAAGCGCTCCTTTATACCACTGTCCTTCGTATTCATATTGTGTTTGGTCGGCATTGAGTTTTTCCACAAAAAGTCCCTGCTGGTTTGCGAGTCCCACGCTTACCCCCCACGCAATATGGGAATTGCGGCCCGCAATTACTCCGGGGAAACCGGGAATGGAAACACCGATGATGTTGTGGTCGGGAGTTATAACGTGCAGTTCATACCAAAATGATGGCGTGGTCGGAGGAGTATGGACATCGTTGGCAAGAATTGGTTTGCCGCTTGCGGTTTTTGCGCCGTCTACCGCCCATACATTGCTGGCGGAGGTTATTGAGGAGAGCCAGGAAGAGACCTCGGCATATTCGTCAAGCAGTTCCATGTCTTTGCTGTCATATGTTTTAGTTCTTGGAGTGAGAAGTGAGAGGCTCATGGGTAAGGGTTCAAGGATGGACGCGGTTTTGGGCCCCAGCTTTTCAATCAACCAGAGACGGACAATCTGCGCGTCCCAGTTTGGTGAAAACAAAAAACCGATAAGCTTTGCGATTGTCGCGCTATCCGTCGAGGTCCAGGGCTGCGGCCGAAAGCGCAGAAGCAGGAATTCTACGGGCAATCTCCACCAGGGTAAGTTTTTGAGCACGGTATTGATACCCCGACTGTATGCCTCTAGCGCTACTAGGCTGTGCTCCGGAAGAGAGGGGAGTTGTTCCTCCGCGTTCCTGCGCAGGCCTATTCTTCGCATAAAGCGATCTGCAGCCAGCGTTCGTTCGCCGAAGATCTCGGATAGCGTCCCGGATGCCGCGCGCCGCCAAAGCTCAAGTTGCCATAGACGATCTTGCGCGTGCGCAATTCCGCATCCAAAAAATATGTCTTGCAGGGTTTTCCCTTGGAGATGAGGAACACCCCATTGATCACGGACGATCTCTATAGATGATTCAAGTCCTTCTGCCCGCATTTTGCCCTTGGTCTTAGGCTTGCTGAGGCGCAGAAGATAAGAGATTAGCAGGGCACAGATACCGATCATCTGTAATATAACATTGACTGGTTTCCGGAATGCCTTTTTACAACTTTCCATTTTGTTCCTCTTTCGGTTTTGATTATTAAGGTGCTGTTCTGTTGAGGCTACACGATTTGTAGCCACGAGTCAACGAATCCGTTTCCTTGACACTTATTGTGTTTTGGCCTAACATAGCGGTGGGGTACAGTTCATTAATAAACAGAAAGGAGATAACGCCGTGTTTAGCAAGATTTTACAGGCAGTTGAGACCTTGAGTAAGCTGGGCTGTCCGAATCCGGTCAAACACATCAAAAGAGAGTGCGATTGCGAAGTTAAGCTTCCCGAGGAGAGTTCAGCCGGCTGCGGTTGCGGATCATCCTGCGGCTGCGGTAATTCCTGCGGATGCCAAAAGGAGGTTAAATAGATGCTGACTTTGACGCCCGAAAACACATTGGTATTGCCCGCCAAGTTGTCGCGCGACGTTCCAACCGATAAAGAAGAGGAAGAGCTGGCTTTTCTTACAGCAGACCGGAGCCTCATTGACGTATGGCAGGCTGACAGAAGTCTGGAGTTGGCTTTAATAACTAAAGGCATCGGCGAGCGCAAATGCCCAACCGTTGCCGAGTGGGCAAGTTTTGCGGTATGCGGCGGCCTGGTCGCTGCTTTAACCGGCAAATACTTAGTTCCCGAAAGAACACGGCTTTTTCCGGAAGACGATATGGCGAATCTTCTGTGGGAAACGCTATGGAAATCTTTTAAGAGCAATCCTGAAGCGCTTAACAAAGAATTTATGGCAGCCATGCTAAGAGAGTTTTTGCCCAGATTTCATAGCGGCGGACCGCTTTTTTCTTCCGGCTACGACAATCTGTTTGTCGCCAACTGGAAAGGCGTTTGGGGCGGCGGCTATGCGGATAATAAATTCAGATCCGTCGGGCGCCTCCGCATTGATGTTACACGGAAAGGCCGCAAAGCAGCAAGACTCCTGCCGGAAGAGATTGTAAGCTCTGTTAATTTAGTGGCTAAACATATTCCGCCGATGCTTACGACATCAATACGTGTAATCAGAGCAAGCTATAAGTGGTAATCCATTCCGGTTAATCCGTAATCTATAGGGGGGCCCGGCCTCCCTTTTTTATTTACGCCCCCCTTATCTGGTATAATGAAAAGATGCGGCACATGATTCATTGGCACGGCGTTGAGGCGGAGGAAGCCGTAAAAATACTCGCCTCCGACGCCAAATCCGGCCTTTCTTTTGACGAGGCCGAAAAAAGAAGAAAAAAAACAGGCTCCAATAAACTGCCGGAAGAAAAACCGTTAAGCAGCATTAAACTATTTTTAAGGCAATTTCAAAGCCCTCCTATTTACATTTTACTTATAGCCGGAGCGGTTACGCTGTTGTTTAACAAGCTCACCGACGCCGTAGTTATTTTCGGCGCCGTTTTGCTAAATACGGTTGTGGGATACATTCAAGAGGCAAAAGCGGCAAAGGCTCTCGCGGCGCTGAAAAAAGTCGTAAGGATCAAAAGCAAGGTCATAAGAGAAGGCAACGAAATGGAGATTGATTCAGAAAGTTTAGTGCCGGGAGACATTATAATGCTGGAAGCGGGGGATAGCGTGCCGGCAGACGCGAGACTTATCGCGGCCCATAATCTTAAAGCGCATGAGGCCGTTCTTACCGGCGAATGGCTTTTGGCCGAAAAAGATGAGAGTGTTTTTCCCCAAGAGATCTCTTTGGCCGACAGAGACAATATGGTTTATATGGGCACGTTGGTAGAAGAGGGTCAAGGCAGGGCAATAGTTGTCGCGACGGGAGCGAATACCGAAATCGGCAAGATAGCTTCTATGGTTAGGGAAATCCGGGAGGAGAAAACGCCTCTGCAGAAAAAGTTGTCGGAGCTGACGAGAACCATAGGGATAATTGTTATTGTTTTGGCCCTGCTCGTTTTTATCGGCGGAGCGGTTCAGGGCAGAGATGTTGTGACCATGTTTGCAGTGGCAGTAGCGGTGGTCGTGGCCGGTATTCCGGAGGGTTTGCCGGTGGCGATGACGGTTATTTTAGCTATCGGCATGCAGAATATTCTTAAAAGAAAGGGTTTGATCAGAAAGCTGGTGGCGGCCGAAACCCTTGGCAGCACTTCCGTTATAGCCACGGATAAAACTCTTACTCTTACGGAAGGCAGGATGGAAATTGTGGCAACGGTAAGCTCGGATTATAAAATTACTGGAAAGAATCTTTCGGAATGGGCCGACAATTTCAAAAAAGTCAGCCACCCGGACCATGTTTTGTTAATGTCTGGAGTAATAACTGCGAGCCCGGCTTTTATTGAGAATCCGCAGGAGCCGCCGGAGTCATGGCGCGTGCGGGGAGAACCCACGGATAAGGCTTTTATTTCCGGGGGAGGCAGGATTGGTCTCTTAAAACACGAGCTTGATAAACAATTTGAAGAAATAGATGTTTTGCCGTTTGACAACAGAAGAAAATCCGCCGCGGTCCTTGTCAGAAAAAACGGCGAATATTGGTTTTTTATTTCGGGAGCTCCCGAACAACTTATTGAAAAATCCAAGTTTATAGAAGTGCGCGGCGAGAGGCAAGATTTAGATAAAAGCGTCGCGGAAAATCTTAATGATAAGCTTTATGACATTACCTCGCAGGGTTTAAGGGTGATCGGGGCGGCCTATAAGCGAATAACAAATTATGAAGCGGGAACCATTGACCTTGAAAAAGAAATCAACAGTCTTATTTTTCTTGGATTCATCGGTTTACGCGATCCTTTAAGGCCCGAAGCAAAAGAAGCAATCGCCGTTTGCCGTTCAGCCGGAATGAAACCGATCATTATAACGGGCGACCATCTTTTAACCGCAAGGGGTATAGCCAAAGAGCTGGGATTGGATGGCAAAAATGAAGATTGTATCACCGGAAGCGAGCTGGATTTGCTTTCGGATGACGCCTTGGATAAGAAACTGAAAGATTTAGAAGTTTACGCCCGCGTTGAGCCGCGTCATAAAATGCGTGTTGTGGAGGCTTGGCAGAGGGCCGGCCAGGTTGTGGCAATGACCGGAGACGGCGTTAACGATGCGCCGGCCCTAAGGCGGGCCGATATCGGAATTGCGCTTGGATCCGGAAGCGATGTCGCAAAAGGAGTCGCGGATCTAGTTTTACTGGATGACAGTTTTAATATAATAGTCGCGGCCGTTGAAGAGGGAAGAGTTATACTGGACAACATAAGGAAAGTAATTACGTATCTTTTCTCCGGAATATTTACGGAGACGATGCTAGTTGGAGGAAGCATTATTTTCGGCCTGCCGTTGCCGGTTAGCGCGGTTCAGATTTTATGGGTTAACATTATTGAAGACGGGTTGCCGGGCATTGCGTTGGCCTTTGAATCTAAAGAAAAAGACGTGATGGCCAGACCCCCCGAGGACATGACCCGAGGGCTCCTTACAACCCGCATGAAAACGATAATCATTTTAATCGGCGCATTAACCAATTTGGCGCTTTTCGGCATTTTTCTGGCGTTCTTGCGGGCATTGGGTCCCGAAAAGATTGAATATACGAGGACCGTAATATTTGCGGGTTTGGCAATATATTCGCTTTTTTATCTCTTCGCCTGTAAAAATCTGCGCAAGAACATATGGCACCTGAATATTTTATCAAACAAATTTTTGCTTATGGGTTGGCTCTTCGGAATGCTGATGCTGGTCGGAGCGGTGTATATTCCCTTTCTCCAGATTTTATTGAGCACGACTCCTCTGCTTGCACGGGACTGGATTTTGTTATTGTCTTTTGGCCTGCTGAATTTGTTTTTCATCGAGGCTATAAAATGGTATTTTATTAAAAAGGACGGTTTACGCGCCGCTTAATTTTTTAAACGATGATCCCGCTTTATATCGCGATTTTTATTGTTTCTTTTTTGGTTTTGTCGTGGTCCGGCCAATGGCTTGTAAGCGCTCTCATGAATATAGCGAAGTATTTTGGCTGGCGGGAGTTTGTTGTGTCGTTTTTTTTGATAGCCTTTGCGAGCTCTCTGCCTAATTTTGCGGTAGGCATCACTTCGGCCCTAAGGGGCATTCCGGAGCTTTCGTTCGGCGACGTCGTGGGCGGCAACGTAGTTGATTTAAGCCTTGCAATAGCCCTTGTTGTGCTGGTTTCCAGGGCTTCGCTTCCTGCGACGGCTTCCGCGCTCCAAGCCAGCGCTTTATGGACTTCGATTATAGCCGTTTTGCCCCTGATTTTACTTTTAGACAGCCGGCTCAGCCGGGCAGACGGCGTGATTTTAATTTTAAGCTTTGTTTTTTATGTGGTATGGCTGTTTTCTAAGGGGGAAAGATTTAAAAAACCGTATAACGGCAGCGTTGAACAGCCTCCGGTAAAAGAATTTAAAAAGTTCTTTAAAGACTTACGAAACTTAATTTTTGGCGTCTTATTTTTGATTTTAGGGGCCCAGGGAGTGGTAAGTTCTTCTGCCGCCGTTGCGTCAGAGCTCGGAATGCCCTTGCCGGTCATAGGCATTCTTGTTATAGGCCTTGGCAATAGCTTGCCGGAGATTTATTTTGCCATAGCGTCGGCGCGGCGCGGGAAGACCGAGATGATTTTAGGGGATTTGATGGGAAGCGTTATAGTCCCGGCAACCCTTGTTTTGGGTTCGGTGGTTTTGATTCATCCGATAAACTTGCCCGATTTTTCACCCTTTGCCGTGGCCCGGATATTTCTTATTATTTCCGCAGTCCTTTTCTTCGCGGCGGCTAAAACCGGAAGAAAAATCACCAAAAGAGAAGCGGTCCAGCTCTTTTTGCTCTACCTGATTTTTGTCGCAGTTGAAATTTTAACCAAATAGTGCTAATTTACTTTAATGTCAGAAGTATTTATCGTAGCCTCCCTGATTTTAAGCGCGATCGCGGCCATAAGCGTTATATTTTTCTTGTTTAGAAAATCAGCTTCGGGCGCTGGCGAGATAGAGGCCATAAGAGATCTGGAGCGTCGCCTTACAGACCTTGTCATCGGTCAATTAAAAGAAATGCGCGTCAGCGCAGACGGTACTTCCAGAACCCTGCATGAGCAAATACGGTCTTTCACCAAAGAAACGACGCACATAAGGGAGAACCTTCGCGAGGTGCAGGAAGCGGTGAAAGACGTTTCCAGCTTTCAGGAAATTTTTAAGTCCCCAAAGCTTAAAGGCCAGTGGGGGGAGGCGAGTCTGGAACATATTTTAGCCCAGCATTTTCCGCGAGAGCTTTATACCGCGCAGCATCTTTTTTCTTCCGGGGAACAGGTTGACGCCGTTTTAAAACTGCCGAACGGAATGATTTTGCCGATAGACTCAAAGTTTCCTTCGGAAAATTTTGACAAGATGGTAAACGCGGCCAACGAAACCGAGAAGAATTTTTATAAAAAAGGGTTTCTTGAAGACGTAAAAGTTCAGGTTCAGTCCATGGCCCAAAAATATATAGTACCGGCGGAGGGCACAACGGATTTTGCCATAATGTATATTCCCGCGGAAGCCGTTTATTACGAAATCATCAACAACATTTCCAAAGAAGTGGACGTTGCCGGATACGCGTGGTCAAAAAGAGTGATCCTCGCCTCGCCCAACACCTTGTATTTGGCTTTGCGCACGATAGAACATTGGTTTCGCGACAGCCAGATATCAACCAAAACGCAGGATATTTTGCGCAAACTCGGCAGAATTTCTCAGGACGCGGAAAAATTAATGGACGATTTCAGAAAACTCGGAAGCCACATCAGAAATGCTTCGTCGGCCTACGACGTTTCGGAAAAACGGCTTTCTTTATTCGGCGACAGGGTGGAAAAGCTTATAGATTTGGGCGAAAAAAAAGAACTTAAAAATAAAAATCCTTAACGCGTAATTTGTAAGAACTCGTCGCGTTGTTTGCGCTTTTCGCCGGCAATCCGCACGAAAACACGCGTCGTCCCGCCCGGCGAGCGGGACGCGCTCATGTCTCGGCCTCGCTCCCGAGCACATAACTTGTTATGTGCTCGGACCGTGCCCGCTCGGCCTCCGAATGGTTTTCTTAGCGGACTGCCGGCTCCAGAATTGCTGGTTGAAACCAGGTTTCAACCAGCCCAAGCGAGTGTCCCTGAAAGCGCTTGCCGAGCTCGCTCGCGAGGCACCGAAAACGTAAACAACGCTCGCTAATCTTTAATGCCTAATTAGTAAATATGAGTTTTGCGATTATAAAAACCGGCGGGAAGCAATATCTAGTTTCCCCCGGCGATAAAATAAAAATTGAAAAAGTCAATGTTCCGGAAGGAAAAGAGATTGTCTTTTCCGAAGTTTTGCTTTTTCAAAAACAGAACAAGACCGAAATCGGCGCGCCATTGGTTAAAGAGGCTAAGGTCACCGGGAAAATTTTGCGCCACGGAAAAGCCCAAAAAATAATCGTTTTCAAATACAGGCCCAAGACCCGCTACAAAAAAAAGAAAGGCCACAGACAGCCGTTTAGCGAAGTTGAGATTACGGGCATCGGATAAAGGAAATAATACCGGCTTCAATATTAAAAAAGGCTCCGGCCGGAGCCTTTTTGTGCATTGTCTGTACTTAGCAGTGTGTTCCTGAGCTGATGGTTAGAGTGATTCGTGCGACGCCGCTGACCAGAGCGTTGCCACAGACATGAGAGTCGCCGCTGACCCAAGCGTTGCCAGAGACCCGAGCATCGCCATAGACCCGAGCGTTGCCATAGACCCGAGCGTTGCCATAGACCTGAGCGTTGCCAGAGACCCGAGCATCGCCATAGATCTGAGCGTCGCCATAGATCTGAGCGTTGCCACGGACATGAGCGTTTTCTTTGACAACAGCTCGCTCTGAAATTACGGCCCTACCTTCAACACGTGCTCCATCCAGAACCTGAGCCCTGTCTTTAACTAGGGCGAAAGGTCCTACATAAGCGGTCGGGGCTACAAAAGCCGTTTCGGCTACTAAGCCTCCGCCGTTGGGATGGCGGAAGTATTTCACGCCGTCAACTTCAATGTGCGTTTCTTTTG